>NZ_JBHZCY010000063.1:0-51967 GCF_042786665.1 Kitasatospora sp. NPDC059146
CATCAGCATCGTCGCGGCCTCGGCCCCGGCCGGGGCGGGCGCCTCGGGCAGGTCCGAACCGGAGGTACGCAGGCCCTCCGGCATCAGCACGGTCGCCGCCTCGGCCGCGACCGGCGCGGGCGGCGGCGTCGAGGCGCTCGGCGGCAGCGGGGCGGCGAACGGGTCCTCGCCCGGCGGCGGCGCGAGCATGGTCGGCGCGTCCCCGGCGGGCCGCGCGGAGACCGGCGGCTCGGTCAGCACGGCGGGCGCCACCGGTACGGGCGCGGGCGGCAGCGGCGCGGGCGGCACGTCGGCAGGCGCGGGCGCGGCAGCCGGGGCCGGGGTCGGAGCCGGGGCCGCGGCACCGGCCAGCTTCTCGGCCTCCGCCGCGATCGCCGCCGCCCCCGCCTCCTGCAGCCACTGCGGCGGGCTGAGCAGGAAGGAGGTCGCCTCCACCGGCCCCGGTGCGGGCTTCGCCGCCCCGGCCGGGTTGGCCGCGACCGGCCGCCCGTACACCTCCTCGAACTGCCGGACCACCTCGTTGACGGGCAGCGCGGGCCACAGCGTGCTGGCGCCCGAGTCGCGGGCGATCACCAGCCGCGCCCCGCCCGCACCCGCGCCGCCGTCGGCACCGGCACCGGGCCCACCCGCCGTGTCCGCGGACGAGACCGCCCAGCAGACGAAGCCGAGGTCGAACTCCCGGACCCGCACCTCGCGCTGCTGCCCGTGCGGCACCCCGCCGTTGACCCACTCCTCGGCGAGCTCCTGCGCCTGCGCGTACGTCACCACGCCCGGTTCACCCCTGTCCCCGTCGTCCCCACTCGTTCCCTCAACGCCGTTCCCGCGCTCACGTCAGTCCACCGGGACGGCCCGGGCGAACCCGCCGTCCACCATCAGCTCCGCGACCGTCTCCAGCTCCGGCGGGCTGCCGGCCAGCCGCAGCAGGAAGGCGTCGAAGTCGTCCCCGCAGGGCAGCAGCAGCCGGGCGCAGCGCTCCTCGGGGGCCTCCGGCCCGCCGGAGTCCCGGGCGTCGTCGTACAGGTGGAACCAGACCGAGCCGATCCGGTCGCCGCGCACCTTGAGCGCGATCAGGCCGCCCTGCGCGTAGGCGATGCCCAGGTAGTCCTTGGTGAGGTGGTCGCGCAGGCACTTGTTGGCGTAGACGACGTCCTCGGTGCCGTACTCCTCGGTGAGGGTGAGGAACGGCTGGTCGAGCAGCATGCCGAGCTCGGTGTCCAGCGCGACGCCGACCGGGCCGCGGCCGCCGCCGAGCTTGAGGAAGGTGCGGTAGGCACCGGGCAGCTGGTAGCCGAGGCGCTCCTCGGCGCGCTGCACCAGGTCCTCGGGGACGCCGATCGGGTCGCCGCCGTCCTTGGCCAGCGAGAAGTGGACGGGCCGGCGCTCCTGCAGCGGGCGGGTGCCCCGGCGGGTGTGGTCGGCGGGCGAGGTGGCCAGGCCGCCGTGGTGGCGCAGCAGGGACTTGACCTCGACCGGGACGAGCTCCATCCGGCGCCAGCCGGGGGCGGCCCGGCCGACCGCGTGGTGCCAGGTCCAGCCGGGCGGGGTGGCCACCGCGGTCTCCAGGTCGGCCCAGAGCGGGTGGCCCTGGGTGAACAGGGCGGCGTTGGCCGAGACGTAGTCGGTCAGCCGCAGTTCGTCCACGCCGAAGCCCTGCGGCGGGTCGGCGACCTCGGCCGCCGCGGCGGCGTACGGACCGAAGTCCGGGTAGCCGGCCTCGTCCACCCGGACCCCGGCCGGGTGCCGCTCGGCACGGACCGGGTCCGGGAACTGCACCACCTGACCTGCGTACGCCGCGTTCGGTGCGGCGGTGACGCCGGGCCGACCTGTCGTCATCTGGGAGCCCCCACTGGCTGCTGCAAAATGCTCGGTGCGCTTGCTGGGCACCAGCCTATTGGGTCACCCGCCCGGCCGACCCCTCGCACCCGGGGCCCGCCGCAACACCTCCACGACCCCTACCTGCCGGGCCCGTGTGACTCGTCGCGGGCGCCGTGGCCGCCGATCGGCCGTACGGGGGCGGCGAGTTCGTCGTCGTCGGTGAGCACCGCCCCGGCGTCGCCGTTGCCACCGGGGCCCGCCCGGGGCCCTCCCGGGGCTCGCTGCCGGAACCGTACCGGGCGGGGTCCGGACCGGGGGCGGTTTCGGTAAATCGACGGACAAGTCATGACGATGCTGTGCGGGTCCGGCCGGTGGGCGGCCAGGATGCGGGTGGGACGGGTGCCCGGCCGGCCGGTGGCCGTACGGGTGTTCGGTCCGCCCCGCACCCCGGTTGTGCGGTTGTCGGTACCGAATGACAGGCTTGCCCCGGGACCGACCGGAGCCAACGGGAACCGGACCGCCAGGAACGAGGAGGAGGACACCGCATGACCACCGGTGAGCCGGCGGGCCCGCCCGTGCTGCGCCACCACCGCGACAGCCTGCTGCCCGCCGTCGCCGCCGCGCTGTCGCCCAAGGGCGGCGAGGTGCACACCCTGGCGGGCGACAAGGACGACCGGCGCCCGGTCCTGCACCCGCTGGTCGGCGAGTTCCTGGACACCCTGCCGGTCGAGGCCCGCGAACGGTTCACCGGCCGCTGCCCGGAGGCCGTCCTGCTCTCCCAGTACCTGACCACGGTCGACGGGAAGCGCTCCAAGCGCGCCGCCCGCAAGCCGATGAGCCTGCAGGAAGCCCGCAAGGCGCTCAAGGGCTCCCGGATGACGACGCTCCGGATCCGCGAGGAAGGCGACCCGGCACACGGCACCCACGCCCCGCCGTGCCGCTCCTGCGCACCGATGCTGGAGCACTTCACGGTGCAGAGCGTCGCCGTCGGACCGCCGGCGCGCTGAGCGTCCGCACGCCGGACGCCCACGCCCGCCCGCCTCCCGTACGCCTCTCGTACGCCCCCTGTCCCCGAGCCCCGGAGCACGCCCTGAACCCGCCCAGCCCGCCCCCGCCCCCGCCGGCCACCCTCGCCCCGGGCACCCCGCCCCCGGCCGGCCCCACCGGGCGGACCCGCCCGCGCTTCCCCGCCGACGTCGCCGCCGAGCTCAAGGCGGCCGGCTGGCACCCCGGCCGCTGGCAGATCCGGCAGGCCGAGGAGTGGGCCGACGCCCTGGTCGGGCACGGCGGTCCCGGCGGCGTCCCGCACGCGGTGTTCCCGGCGGCCGTCGAGGCCTGGGCGGAGTTCGGCGGCCTCGCCTTCGACCTCTCCGGCCCCGGCCGCCAGTTGGCCCGCACCCCGTTCCTGATCGACCCGATGTGCGGGCTGCACCAGCCGCGCACCCTGTTCGACCTCGGCCGGGCCCTGGGCAGCCGGCTCGCCCCGCTCGGCGAGGAGGCCTACGGGCAGGCGCTGCTGGCCGTCGACGAGGAGGCCCGGGTCTACAGCCTGGACCACACCGGCGAGTGGTTCCTCGGCCACGGCATCGACCAGGCGATCAGCACCCTGGTCCTGGGCACCGCCCCGGAACGGCTGCGCACCGCCGAGGAGTACGGCCGCGCGTACGGCCAGGGCCCGTCCACGCCGGGCTGAGGCGCCTCCCGTGGATCAGGCCGGACCCGCGGCGCCCGGCCGGCCGAGCCGGTCCGCGCGGACGGCCAGCCGGGACGGCAGCACCGCCTCGACCCGGAAGCCGCCGTCCGCCTCCGGCCCGGAGGAGAAGGTGCCGCCCAGCGCGATCACCCGCTCCCGCATCCCGACCAGCCCGTTGCCCCCGCTGGGCAGCTGCGCCGCCCCCCGCTCCCCGCCCGGGCAGGCGTTCACCACGCTCACCCGCACCCCGTTCGGCGCGTACGCCAGCAGCACCGACACCTGCGCCCCGCCCGCGTGCTTGTGGGCGTTGGTCAGCCCCTCCTGGACGACCCGGTAGGCGGTCTGCTCGGCCTCGCCGGTGAACTCCTGCCGGCTGCCGCTGACGGTCAGCGTCACGGCCATCCCGGCCGCCCGGGACTGGTCGACCAGCCGGGGCAGCACGGCCAGCGAGTCCGGCTCCTGCGGCCGTTCGTCGTCCATCCGCAGCACGCCGAGGATCTCGCGCAGCTCGTTCAGCGCCTGCCGGCCCACCTCGCCCATCAGCCTGGCGCTCTGCGCGGCCTTCTCCGGGTCCTTGGCGGCTATTCGCTCCAGCGCCCCGGAGTGCACCACCATCAGCGAGACCCGGTGGGCGACCACGTCGTGCATCTCCCGGGCGATCCGGGTGCGCTCCTCCAACCGGGCCCGGCGGGCACGCTCCTGGGCCTGCTCGGCGAGCAGGTCCAGTTCGGTCTCCAGGCCGTGCGCACGGTCCTTGAGCGACTCGATCAGCCGCCGCCGCGCCCCCACGTACAGTCCGGTCACCACCGGGGCGACGGTCAGTCCGACCGCGACCAGCAGCGACAGCACGACCAGGCCCCACAGCGGGGTCCGCTCCGCCGCGACCGAGTCGTCCGGGGTCATCAACTGGAGCGCCATCACGGCGCCGGCCTCGGCGAAGGCCAGCCCGGACAGCGCCACCACCCGGCGGCGCCGGGACGGCCACTCCCAGGTCTCCGCCAGCGTGTACAGCGACACCACCAGCAGCAGCACGCCCAGCATCCCGGGCAGCACCAGCAGGGTCGCCACCACCGGCACGGCCGGCCACCGCCGGCGCACCACCAGCGAACCGCCGGCCAGCGTGCCGAGCAGGGCGATCCCGGCCATGCCGAGGACGCTCACGTGCATCCGGGCGGAGAGGAAGGCGATCGTGCTGGCCGAGCACTCGACCGCGGCGAGCAGCGCCAGCCCGACGTCGAGGAGGGCGCTGCGCCGCCGCTTCCACCACCAGAACGACCGGACCGGCACGCGCTCCCCAGGCGACTTGCTCATGCGTGACAGGTTAAGCGGCAACCCCCGCCCTTCCCCACCCGGATTGCCCGGCACACCCCCTACCCCCCTCAAGTGGTCCAGACCACAGGTGGTTTTCGGCAGCCCTGTCCGCCATCCGGCCACCTCGCGGACAGCGACCGCCCCGACACCTATGCTGGTCGCGTCGGACAGCGCGGTCCGCACGCGTCACACCCGCCACACTGCGCGTGGACCTGTGACGATGAGCCGTTGCCGAACCCCACCACCAGAGGGAGCCAGCCGTGACCGCTCCGGTCCCCACCCCGGCGGACAGCCCCACCGTCCTCGCCGCCGGCGCAGCCGAGGACAACTCGGCCCTGCGCGCGGACATCCGCCGCCTCGGCGACCTGCTCGGCGAGACGCTGGTCCGCCAGGAGGGCCCCCAGCTGCTGGGCCTGGTCGAACAGGTCCGCCTGCTCAGCCGCACCGACGGCGAGGCCACCGCCGAACTCCTCTCCGACATCGACCTGGACACGGCCGCCAAGCTGGTCCGGGCCTTCTCCACCTACTTCCACCTCGCCAACGTCACCGAACAGGTGCACCGCGGCCGGGAGTTCGCCACCCGCCGCGCCCGCGAGGGCTCGCTGCTGGCCCAGACCGCCGACCAGCTCGCCGAGGCCGACCCCAAGCACCTCCAGGACACCCTGGCCAACCTCGCGGTCCGCCCGGTCTTCACCGCCCACCCCACCGAGGCCGCCCGCCGCAGCGTGCTCAACAAGCTGCGCCGGATCGGCGAACTCCTCGACCGGATCCACCGCGAGGAGCTCAGCAACGGCCTGGCCGCCGCCGACCCGGCCCGCACCAGCAGCGCCAAGCGCTCCGCCGACCGCCGCCTCGCCGAGGTCATCGACCTGCTCTGGCAGACCGACGAACTGCGCATCGCCCGCCCCGAGCCCACCGACGAGGCCCGCAACGCCGTCTACTACCTGGACGAGCTCTACCGCGAGGCCGTCCCCGAGGTGCTGGAGGAACTGCACGAGGAGCTCGCCCGGGTCGGCCTCAACCTGCCCGACGGCGTGCGCCCGCTGACCTTCGGCACCTGGATCGGCGGCGACCGCGACGGCAACCCCAACGTCACCCCGCAGGTCACCTGGGACGTCCTCAACCTCCAGCACGAGTACGGCATCCAGGACGCCCTCGCCGCCATCGACGACCTGCGCAACACCCTCTCCACCTCCGAGCGGCTGGCCGGCGCCTCGGTCGACCTGCTCGCCTCGCTCAACACCGACCTGCACCGGCTCCCCGAACTCAGCCCCCGCTACAAGCGGATGAACGCCGAGGAGCCCTACCGCCTCAAGGCCACCTGCATCCGGCTCAAGCTGGAGAACACCCGCGAGCGGCTGGCCGGCGGCACCCCGCACGTCGAGGGCCGCGACTACCTCGGCACCCGCGAACTCGTCGCCGACCTGCGGCTGATCCAGGAATCGCTGCGCGCCCACCGCGGCGAGCTGATCGCCGACGGCCGGCTGGCCCGCGCCATCCGCACCATCGAGGCCTTCGGCCTCCAGCTCGCCACCATGGACGTCCGCGAGCACGCCGAGGCCCACCACCACGCCCTCGGCCAGCTCTTCGACCGGCTCGGCGAGGAGGCCTGGCGCTACGCCGACATGCCCCGCGAGTACCGGCAGAAGCTGCTCGCCAAGGAGCTCCGCTCGCGCCGCCCGCTGGCCCCCACCCCGGCCCCGCTGGACGAGGCCGGCACCAAGACCCTCGGCGTCTTCAACACCATCCGCCAGGGCTTCGAGCGCTTCGGCGACGAGATCGTCGAGAGCTACATCATCTCGATGTGCCAGGGCGCCGACGACGTCTTCGCCGCCACCGTGCTGGCCCGCGAGGCCGGCCTGATCGACCTGCACGCCGGGATCGCCAAGATCGGCATCGTGCCGCTGCTGGAGACCACCGACGAACTCCAGCAGGCCGACCGCATCCTCGACGAGATGCTCTCCGACCCCTCCTACCGGCTGCTCGTCTCGCTGCGCGGCGACATCCAGGAGGTCATGCTCGGCTACTCCGACTCCTCCAAGTTCGGCGGCATCACCACCTCCCAGTGGGAGATCCACCGCGCCCAGCGCCGACTGCGCGACGTCGCCCACCGCTACGGCATCCGGCTGCGCCTCTTCCACGGCCGCGGCGGCACCGTCGGCCGCGGCGGCGGCCCGTCCCACGAAGCCATCCTGGCCCAGCCCTGGGGCACCCTGGAGGGCGAGATCAAGGTCACCGAGCAGGGCGAGGTCATCTCCGACAAGTACCTGCTCCCCTCCCTCGCCCGGGAGAACCTGGAGCTGACCATCTCCGCCACCCTCGCCGCCTCCGCGCTGCACACCGCCCCGCGCCAGGCCCCCGAGGAACTGGCCCGCTGGGACGCCGCGATGGACCGGGTCTCCGAGGCCGCCCACACCTCCTACCGCGCCCTGGTCGACCAGGAGGACCTGCCGAAGTACTTCTTCGCCTCCACCCCGGTCGACCAGCTCGCCTCGCTGCACCTGGGCTCCCGCCCGTCCCGCCGCCCCGACTCCGGCGCCGGCCTGGACGGCCTGCGGGCCATCCCGTGGGTGTTCGGCTGGACCCAGTCCCGCCAGGTCGTCCCCGGCTGGTACGGCGTCGGCTCCGGCCTCGCCGCCGCCCGCGCGGCCGGCCTCGGCGACGTGCTGGACGAGATGCACGGCCAGTGGCACTTCTTCCGCAACTTCCTGTCCAACGTCGCCATGACGCTGGCCAAGACCGACCTGCGGATCGCCCGCCACTACGTCGAGCAGCTGGTGCCCGGCGAGCTGCGGCACATCTTCGACCAGATCGTCGCCGAGCACGACCTCACCCTGCGCGAGGTGCTGCGGCTCACCGGCGAGAACGAACTGCTGGAGCACAACCCGGTGTTGAAGCAGACCTTCACCGTCCGGGACGCCTACCTCGACCCGATCTCCTACCTCCAGGTCGCGCTGCTGCGCCGCCAGCGCGAGGAGGTCGCGACCGGCCGCCCGGAGGACCCGCTGCGCGCCCGCGCGCTGCTGCTCACCGTGAACGGCATCGCCGCCGGCCTGCGCAACACCGGCTGACGCCCGGCCGAACGCCCCAGGGCCGGTGTCCACGTCCCGTGGACACCGGCCCTGCGTACGTACGTTCCTACTCCGCGGGCTCGCCCGCGCGCCGGCGCTTGAGCCACAGGGCCGCCCCGCCGGCCACGACCACCAGGCCGCCGCCGACCGCCAGCAGCCCCGCGTCGGGGCCGACCGACTCGCCCAGCAGCGGGGCGAACTGCGCCGCCGCGGGCTCCGGCGTGATCGCCGGATCGGGCTCGGCCACCGGATCGGCGTGCGCCACCGCGCCGCTGGACAGCAGCATCCCGGCCGCCCCCAGGGCACCGGCGGTGCCGACCCGTCGTCCGAGCTGCTTGAGCCGGACCACCCGGAGCCGCCGGAGTCGGCGGACCGGACGCAATCTGCGCATCGAGAACTCCCCAGGACCCGTTCGCGTACCGGGCCGACGGTATCCGATCCCGCACAGGGTTCTCACACGGATTCAGGTTTACCGGGCAAGCGTTGTACGACTGTTGTGTACCCGGCACACCGTGCGCATGACGTCACGTCAGACGCCGCCCGTTTCAGGAGTTGTACGTGCCCTGCGCCCGCTCCAGCCCCTCGGACAGCAGCGCCTCCACCGCGTCGGCCGAGCGGTCCACGAACCACTCCAGCTCCTTGCGCTCGGTCGAGGAGAAGTCCTTCAGCACGAAGTCGGCGACCTCCATCCGGCCCGGCGGCCGGCCGATCCCGCAGCGCACCCGGTGGTAGTCCGGGCCCAGCGACTTGGTGATCGACTTCAGCCCGTTGTGGCCGTTGTCCCCGCCGCCCAGCTTGAGCCGCAGCGCCGCGTAGTCGATGTCCAGCTCGTCGTGGACGGCGATCAGCGCCGAGGCGGGCACCTTGTAGAAGTCCCGCAGCGCCGTCACCGGCCCGCCGGAGAGGTTCATGAAGGACATCGGCTTGGCGAGCACCACCCGCTTGCCCGCCAACCGCCCCTCGGCCACCTGGGCCCGGCTCTTGTGCGCCTTGAACCTGGCACCCATCCGCTGCGCCAGCAGGTCGACCACCATGAAACCGATGTTGTGCCGGTTCCGGGCGTACTGCTCGCCCGGGTTGCCCAGCCCCACCACGAGCCAGGGCCCGTCGTACTCCTCCGCCATGTTTCCCTTCTCCCTCGCGCTCGACTCCGCGCTCGACGCCGCGCCCGACGCCGTCATCCCGATCATCCTGGACGCACCGCTGCCCCGGCCGCTCCAGGGGAGCGACCGGGGCAGCGGTCGAAAGCTACGGGGTACCGGAGGCTCAGGCCTCGGTGCCCTCGGCCTCGGCGGCCTCGGCGTCGGCGTCGGCCTGCGAGGCCTGGGCGCCGATGACCTGCAGCACGACGGCGTCGGCGTCGACGGCCAGGGTGACGCCGGCCGGCAGGGCGATGTCCTTGGCGTGGATGGAGGCGCCGGCCTCCAGGCCCTCGACCGAGACGGTGACGGACTCGGGCAGGTGGGTGGCCTCGGCCTCGACCGGCAGCGCGTTGAGGACGTGCTCCAGCAGGTTGCCGCCCGGGGCCAGCTCGCCCTCGGTGTGGACCGGGATCTCGACGGTGACCTTCTCGCCGCGCTTGACCAGCAGCAGGTCGACGTGCTCGATGGTGCGCTTGATGGCCTCGCGCTGGACGGCCTTCGGCAGGACGTACTCGTCCTTGCCCTCGATCGGAACGACCAGCAGGGCGTTCGGGGTCTTGAGGGCCATCATCAGGTCGTGGCCGGGCAGGTTCAGGTGAACCGGGGCGTGGCCGTGGCCGTAGACGACACCGGGGACGAAGCCGGCGCGGCGGGCGCGACGGGCGGCACCCTTGCCGAACTCGGAACGGGTCTCAGCGGCAATGCGGATCTCGGACACGACTGCACTCCTCGTGAAGAATGGCGCGGGGGTGCAGGCAACGCGAAAAACCGCCGGGACCACACCCTCAGTACGTTCGGGGGTCACTCGGCGGCAACGACTTCTGCCGGCGGACGGAATCCGTTACGGCAGCGCGTCGATCACGGAGTCGGTGTCCGTCGAGCGGGCACACGACATCCCTCGCCGAGCAGTTTCACGAGTCTAACCGCACCGGCCCGCTGCGACGAAATCGGGCCCCCGGCCGACGCCCCCGCCGAACCGGCAGCGGCCCCGAACCGGCGGCGGCCCCGGACCGAGGTGGTCCGGGGCCGCCTGCGCGGGGCTTCGTCAGTGCACGCCCTCGAAGAGGCTGGTGACCGAGCCCTCCTCGAAGACCTCGCGGATCGCGGCGGCGATCGACGGGGCGATGGACAGCGTGGTGATCTTGTCCAGCTGGAGCTCGGCCGGGGTGGGCAGCGTGTTGGTGAACACGAACTCGCTGACCCGGGAGTTCTTGAGCCGGTCCGCGGCCGGGCCGGAGAGCACGCCGTGGGTGGCGGCCACCAGGACGTCCGCGGCGCCGTTCTCGAACAGCGCGTCGGCGGCGGCGCAGATGGTGCCGGCGGTGTCGATCATGTCGTCGACCAGGACGCAGACCCGGCCGTCGACGTCACCGACCACGTCGGCCGACAGGATGGTGTTGGCCTGGGTGATGTCGCGGCGCTTGTGGATGATCGCCAGCGGGGCGTCCAGCCGGTCGCACCACTGGTCGGCCACCTTGACCCGGCCGGCGTCCGGCGAGACGACGGTCAGCTTGGAGCGGTCCACCTTCTCGCCGATGTAGTCGGCCAGCAGCGGCAGCGCGAACAGGTGGTCCACCGGGCCGTCGAAGAAGCCCTGGATCTGCGCGGTGTGCAGGTCGACGGCCATCAGGCGGTCGGCACCGGCCTGGCGGAGCAGGTCGGCGACCAGACGGGCCGAGATGGGCTCGCGGCCGAGGTGCTTCTTGTCCTGGCGGGCGTACCCGTAGAACGGCAGGATCGCGGTGATGCTCTTGGCGGAGGCCCGCTTGAGAGCATCGATCATGATCAGCTGTTCCATGATCCACTGGTTGATGGGAGCCGTGTGGCTCTGCATCACGAAGCAGTCCGCGCCACGCGCCGACTCCAGGAAGCGGACGTAGATCTCGCCGTTGGCGAAGTCCAGGGCCTTGGTCGGGACCAGCTCGGTCCCCAGCGCCTCGGCAACCTCCCTCGCCAGCTCCGGGTGGGCACGGCCGGAGAAGAGCTTGAGCTTCTTCTCACCCGACGTCGTGATCCCGCTCACTGCACCGTCTCCTCGTGTTGCGGACGCTGAACCCCGCTCCCGAGGAGGGCAGGCGCAGCCCGCACTCACGAGGGGATCGGGGAATGTCGGTACGCCTGGACACGGGCGGTAAGCCCAGTGGCGCACGTATGTCCCCCAGGTTACGCGCCCGCGCAGAAACCGTCCGCCCCGGGGACCGGCCGACCGGTCCCCGGCGGGCGCGTCAGACCTCGGCCGCGCCGTCGGTCGCGGCCCGCGCGGCCTGCGCGGACACCGTGCCCGGGCGCTTGCGCTCCACCCAGCCCTCGATGTTGCGCTGCTGCGCGCGGTTCACGCCGAGTGCGCCGGGCGGAACGTCGGTGGTGATCACCGAGCCCGCGCCGGTGTAAGCGCCGTCACCGACGGTCACCGGGGCGATGAACATGTTGTCCGAGCCGGTGCGGCAGTGCGCCCCGATGACGGTGCGGTGCTTCTTCACCCCGTCGTAGTTCACGGTGACCGAGGCCGCGCCGACGTTGGTGCCCTCGCCGATCGTGGCGTCGCCGATGTAGGAGAGGTGCGGCACCTTGGCGCCCTCGCCCAGCTCGGAGTTCTTGACCTCGACGTAGGTGCCGACCTTCGCCTTGCGGGCCAGCTTCGCCCCCGGCCGCAGGTAGGCGTACGGGCCGGTGGAGGCGAGCTCGCCGATCTCGGCGCGGTCGGCCGTGGTGTTGCTCACACGGGCGCCGGCGCCGACCAGGGTGTCCCGGAGGGTGGAGTTCGGGCCCACCTCGCAGTCCTCGCCCAGGTGGGTCGCGCCCTGCAGCTGGGTGTTCGGCAGCACCACGGCGTCCGGCTCGTACGTCACCTGGACGTCCATCCAGGTGCTGGCCGGGTCGACCACGGTGACGCCCGCGCGCATCGCCCGCTCCAGCAGGCGGTCGTTCAGCAGCCGGCGGGCCTGCGCGAGCTGGACCCGGTCGTTGATGCCCAGGATGTCCCGGTGGTCCTCGGCGACCACGGCGCCGACCCGGTGCCCGGCCTCGCGCAGGATCTCCAGGGTGTCGGTCAGGTACTCCTCGCCCTGCGAGTTGTCGGTGGTCAGCTCGGCCAGCGCCTCGGTGAGCAGCTTGGCGTCGAAGGCGAACACGCCCGAGTTGATCTCGGCGATGGCGCGCTGGGTGTCGCTGGCGTCCCGCTCCTCGACGATCGCGGCGACGGTGCCGTCCTCGTCGCGCAGGATGCGGCCGTAGCCGAAGGGCTCGGGGACGACGGCGGTCAGCACGGTGACGCCGTTCTGCTGGGCCTCGTGCGAGCGGGCCAGCCGGCGCAGGGTGTCCCCGGTGAGCAGCGGCGAGTCCCCGGCGGTGACGATCACGGTGCCGTCCAGCGTCACGCCGTCGGCGGCCAGCGACTCCAGCGCGGTGCGGACCGCGTGGCCGGTGCCGTTCTGCTCCTCCTGCACGACCGGGCGCACGGCCGGGTAGTGCGTCGCCAGGTGCTCCTCGACCTGCTCGCGCTGGTGGCCGACCACCACGACGAGCTGCCCCGGCGTCAGTTCCCCGGCCGCCGAAACCGCGTGACCCACCAGCGAGCGCCCGCACACCTCGTGCAGCACCTTGGGCACCTTGTTCGACTTCATCCGGGTCCCACCACCGGCGGCGAGCACGACAACGGCGGCAAGCGAATTGGCACCCATGCGGGGAGGCTCCTCATTAGGTTCAAAGAGAGGGCAGAGCAGGCCAGAACGCGGTCCGCACATGTGCTCTGGCAGTTCGAGGATAGTGCGGGGCGGCGAGCCGAAACGCCAGACGCCCGGCCCGCGCATGCCCGCCCGCGGCCGTACTCAGTGCTCCCGGAGGAGGATTCGAACCCCCATAAGCTGGACCAAAACCAGCTGTCCTGCCCTTAGACGATCCGGGACCGGAGCTCCACCGCCGGAGGCCCGGCGGCGCGCTGGGCCAAGACTACGGGGTAGCGCGCCTCACATCTACCACCAATGCCGACCCTCCTGGCCCGTCCGATCCGGGCACGGGAGGGGTTCCGGGTTCATCCATCCAGTCGGGTGAATTCACTCAAGCGCCGCGCGGGGGTGTGTTCCCCTGGACACGGAGCGCAACCTACGATGCCGTAGGTTACGCCAACGTAGGTCCGCTCTGTCCCGTTCCGGGACGCCGCGAAGGGACGCCCATGACCATCCAGGCCGACGAGGCGCACGCGGGGGCCACCGCCCTCCCCGACCCCTCCCCCGATCCCTCCGCCGACGCCGCGACCCGGCTGTCCGCCACCCGCGGCGGCGAGAAGCAGGGGGCCGCCGAGCGGATCGCGCTCGGCCTCTTCATCCTCGTCCCGTTCGCCGCGCTGGTCGCCGCCGTACCGGTGGCCTGGGGCCGGGGGCTCGGCTGGACCGACGTCGCGGTCACCGTCGCCATGTACTTCCTCACCTGTCACGGCATCACCGTCGGCTACCACCGCTACTTCACCCACGGCTCCTTCAAGGCCCCCCGCCCGATGCGGCTGGCCCTCGCCGTCGTCGGCAGCCTCGCCGTCGAGGGACCGCTGGTGCGCTGGGTGGCCGACCACCGCAAGCACCACCGGTTCAGCGACAAGGACGGCGACCCGCACTCGCCGTGGCGCTACGGGGAGAGCGTCCCGGCCCTGGTCAAGGGCCTGTGGTGGGCCCACATGGGCTGGATGTTCGACGAGGAGCAGACCCCGCAGCTCAAGTACGCCCCGGACCTGGTCGGCGACCCGGCGCTGCGGCGGATCTCCCGGCTGTTCTGGCTCTGGACCACCATCTCGCTGCTGCTGCCCGCGCTGGTCGGCGGCCTGGTGAGCCTGTCCTGGGAGGGCGCGCTGTCCGCCTTCTTCTGGGGCTCGCTGGTGCGGGTCGCCCTGCTGCACCACGTCACCTGGTCGATCAACTCGATCTGCCACGCCATCGGCCGGCGCCCGTTCCGCTCCCGGGACCGCTCCGGCAACGTCTGGTGGCTCGCGGTGCTCTCCTGCGGCGAGTCCTGGCACAACCTGCACCACGCCGACCCGACCTCGGCCCGGCACGGCGTCCTGCGCGGACAGATCGACTCCTCGGCCCGGCTGATCCGCTGGTTCGAGCTGGCCGGCTGGGTCCGGGACGTCCGCTGGCCGGACGCGGAGCGGATCGCCGCCCGCCGCGCCGCATGAGGCGGCGCTTCCAGCATGATGTAGGGGTGAACGGGAGCAGCGCAGACAGCACAGGCGGTCACCACAGCACGCGGACGGACCCGGCGCCCGGAACGGCGCCGGCCCGTCCGCGGGCCGCTGCGGCGCCGGGCGCGGCTCCCGACGGCGGTGCCGACCGGACCGCGGACGGCGCCGCCGACCGGTCCGCGGCCGCCCCGGCCCCGCGCCGCCGGGGCGGCCGGGTCCGGATGACCGGCAAGCAGCGCCGGGAACAGCTGCTGGAGATCGGCCGGACGGTCTTCGCGGAGCGCGGCTACGACGGCACCTCGGTGGAGGAGATCGCCGAGCGCGCCGGGGTGTCGAAGCCCGTGGTGTACGAGCACTTCGGGGGCAAGGAAGGGCTCTACGCGGTGGTGGTGGACCGCGAGATGCAGCTGCTGCTGGACATGGTGACCGGGGCGCTGACCGGCGGGCACTCGCGCGAGCTGCTGGAACAGGCCGCCTTCGCGCTGATGGACTACATCGACACCTCGACGGACGGCTTCCGGATCCTGGTCCGGGACTCCCCGGTGGCCCAGTCGACCGGCACCTTCGCCTCGCTGATCAGCGACATCGCGACCCAGGTCGAGGACATCCTGGGCCTGGAGTTCAAGTCCCGGGGCTTCGACGCCCGGCTGGCCCCGATGTACTCGCAGATGCTGGTCGGGATGGTCGCGCTGACCGGCCAGTGGTGGCTGGAGGTCCGCAAGCCGGACAAGGCCACGGTGGCGGCGCACCTGGTGAACCTCGCCTGGCACGGGCTGGAGGGCCTGGAGCGGCACCCGAGGCTGGTCGGCGACCGCCTGACCTGACCGTCCGCCCGTCCACCCGTCCGCCCGCCCGTCGTCACGCCGGGCGACGGGCTACCGCCTGACCCCGACCGCGAAGATCCGCCGGAACGGGAAGACCGTCCCGTGCGGCCCGGCCGGGTAGGCCTCGCGCAGCAGCCGCCCGTACTCGGCGAGGAAGGCGGCCCGGTCGGCCGGGTCGGCGAGCCGGCCGAGGACGGGCCGCAGCGCGGTCCCCTTGACCCACTCCAGCACCGGGTCCGGCCCGGGCAGCAGGGTGCTGTAGGTGGTCTCCCAGACGTCGGCGGCGCAGCCGGCCCCGGCGAGGACGTCCAGGTACCGCCCGGGCGGGTGGACACCGCCCCGGACGGCGTCGGCGCCGAGGGCGTCGCGCCAGCGGGCGCTGCGGCGCAGTTCGGCGAGCAGGGTGTGGCTGGGGGCCTCGAAGTTGCCGGGCACCTGGACGGCGACCACCCCGCCGGGCTCCAGGGCGTCCGCCCAGCGCGCCAGCACCGCCAGGTGGCCGTCCACCCACTGGAGGGTCGCGTTCGAGGCGATCAGGTCGGGCGCGGCCGGGGCCGGGTCGTAGTCGCGGGCGTCGGCGAGCAGGTAGTCGGCGGTGGGCTCGCCGTCGGTGCGGGCGGCCTCCAGCATCGGGGCGGAGCTGTCGAGGCCGGTGAGCCGGGCCTTCGGCCAGCGTTCGCGCAGGACGGCGGTGGAGTTGCCGGGGCCGCAGCCGATGTCGAGGACCGTCGGGGCGGGCTCGTTCGGCAGGGCGGGGACGCGGGCGAGCAGGTCGCGCAGCGGGCGGGTGCGTTCGTCGGCGAAGCGCAGGTACTGCGCCGGGTCCCAGACGGGGCTGGTCATGGTTCACCTCGCAGGTATCTCGACATCAAGATATCGCCGAAAAGCCTCGCTGGCACATTTCTCGATGTCAAGAGACTTCACATCGACACATCCACCGATACACTGATCGTCATGGAGGACGAGGTCGACAGGCTGGTCGCGGCGTGGCGCCGGGAGCGCCCCGACCTCGACGTGGAGCCGCTGGAGGTGCTCAGCCGGGTCAGCCGGCTCGCCCGCCACCTCGACCGCGCCCGCCGCACCGCCTTCGCCGAGCACGGGCTGGAGCCCTGGGAGTTCGACGTCCTGACCGCCCTGCGGCGGGCCGGCTCCCCGTACCAGCTCTCCCCCGGCCAGCTGCTCACCCAGACCCTGGTCACCTCCGGCACCATGACCAACCGGATCGACCGCCTCACCGGCAAGGGCCTGGTCAAGCGCCTGCCCGACCCCGACGACCGGCGCGGCGTGCTCGTCCGGCTCACCGACGACGGCCGCGACCGCGCCGACCAGGCCCTGGCCGGCCTGCTCGCCCACGAGCGCGAACTGCTGGCCCAGCTCAGCTCCGGCCAGCAGGGCGAACTCGCCGGCCTGCTGCGGCTGCTGGTCGCCCCGTTCGACAACATCCCGGGCTGACGACCACCGCTGCGGCGTCCGGCCCCGACGCTCCGCTACGGCTTCCCGCTACGGCGTGGAGGCGATCGACGGCGGCGCGGCCGGCTCCGCCGGACTGACCCCGGCCCGGCGGGCCACCGCGACGGCGGCCAGCGTGGAGTGCACCCCCAACTTCCCCAGCACGTTCTGCATGTGGGTGCGGACGGTGTGCGGCGACAGGTACAGCCGCTCCGCCACCGCCTGCCGACCCAGGCCCGCCACCATGCAGCGCAGGATCTGCTTCTCCCGCGGGGTCAGGGTGTCCACCAGGCGCTCGCTCTCGGTGCGGTCCCGCCGGGCCGTCGTGAGCTCGCGGATCACCCCGGTGAGCAGCGCCGGCGGCAGGTGGGTCTCGTCCCGCAGCACCCCCCGGACCACCGCGAGCAACCGGGCCAGCGAACTCTCCTTCGCCACCCAGCCGGTGGCACCCGCGTGCAGCGCCCGGGCGGCGCGGTGCGGATCGTCCGCGGTGGCCAGCACCACCCCGCGCAGCCCCGGATGCGCCCGGCGGAGCCGGCCCAGCAGGGTGATGCCGTCCGGCGGCGGGGCCGTGGGCCGCAGCTGCTCGGCGCGGAGCTGGTCCGGGGGACGGGCGGCGGCGGTCGCCGGGACGGGCGGGGCGAGCGGGGCGGCACCCGGCCTGCGGGCGGCGGGCACCCCCGGGGCCGGGCGGCGCCGGGCCTCCTCGGCCGCCTCCGGACCGGGCCGGGCCCGGGCCGCCGGACCGCCCGCTTCACCCCCCAGGTCGGCGTCGATCAGCGCCACGTCGTAGGCCCGCCCCTCGGCCGCGGCCCGCTCCAGCGCCCGCTCGGCGGCGGCCGCGCTACCGGCCGCGCCCACCTCCACATCGGGCTCGGCGGCGAGCGCCGCGGCCAGTGCCTCGGCGAAGATCCGGTGGTCGTCGACCACCAGGACCCGGATCCGCCCCATCGTCACTACCCCCTGCTCAGAGCGCCCGAGCCCGGGGACGGGGGCCGGTCCGGCGTCCGCGTTCCGGACCCGCCGTTCCGCCCGCCCACCGGTGGCCGGTGAAGCCGAAAGGACGCCGGCCCCCACCGGTACCGCACTCAGCGTACGGGCCGGGAAACGCTCCCGTGGCGGTTCGGTGAAGTTTCGTCAGGTGGTGCGCGAGGGGCCGGACTTGACCGGGCGGACGACCCCCGGGGGTGCGCTCGCGGTGGAGCGCGCCCCGGGAGCCGTCCCGTTCCGGCCCGGCCGGCGGGGCCGTCGCCGGACTGCCCGCCGGTCTGCTCGCCGACCTACTCGTCGGACTGCTCGCCCGACTACTCGCCGGACTACTCGCCGGTCTGCTCCAGGGTGAACTTCCAGGCGTCGGCGACGATGTCGTCCAGGTTGGGGCGGCGCGGCGTCCAGCCCAGCTCCTGGTGGGCCCGCTCGGCCGAGGCCACCAGCACGGCCGGGTCGCCCGCGCGGCGGCCGACGACCTGCACCGGGATCTCCCGGCCGGTGACGCGCTTGACCGACTCGATCACCTCGCGCACCGAGAAGCCGCTGCCGTTGCCCAGGTTGCAGATCAGGTGCTCGCCCGGCTTGGCGGCGTCCAGCGCCAGCAGGTGCGCGTCGGCCAGGTCCGCGACGTGGATGTAGTCGCGGATGCAGGTGCCGTCCGGGGTCGGGTAGTCGTCGCCGAACACCGCGATGTGCGGGCGCCGGCCGAGCGCGGCCTGGAAGACCAGCGGGATCAGGTGCGACTCGGGGTCGTGCCGCTCGCCGTAGGCGCCGTACGCGCCGGCCACGTTGAAGTAGCGCAGCGAGACGGCGGCCAGGCCGTGCGCGACGGCCTCGCTGGTGATCATGTGGTCCATGGCGAGCTTGCTGGCGCCGTAGGTGTTGGTCGGCGAGGTCCGGGCGGTCTCGGCGATCGGCACGACCTCCGGCTCGCCGTAGACGGCCGCGGTCGAGGAGAACACCAGCTTGCGCACGCCCGCGGCGCGCATCGCCGTGATCAGCTCCAGCGAGCCCGCCACGTTGTTGCGCCAGTACTTCTCCGGGTCCACGACCGACTCGCCGACCTGCGAGGAGGCGGCGAAGTGCAGCACGCCGTCGAAGGAGCCGTCCAGCACCCGGCCAGCCTCCTGGATCCGGCCCTCGACGAACTCGGCGCCGGCCGGGACGCCCTCGCGGAAGCCGGTGGAGAGGTCGTCCAGGACGGTCACCTGGTGACCCGCCTCCAGCAGGTGCGCGGCCACCACGCTGCCGACGTAGCCGGCGCCACCCGTGACCAGGTACTTACTCATGATGAGACCTCCAGCGGGCGATGGTCCGCGCGGTCGGCGGCGCCATCGACGGAATGCGTACGACTGCGCTCAATTGTCCCTGCCCGCCGGGGTGCTCCGGACCACCGGGGCGGTCGCTCCCCGGCATTCTCACCCACTCCTCAGCCGACCTCCACGGCGCTGCCGCGCCGCCGCCCCGCGGGCAACCCGGCAACCCGGCAGCCCGCTCAGCCGTCGGCGGTCCGCCGGCCGTCGGCCATCCGCTCCAGCAGGCCGGTGCGCGCGGCCACCGCGGCCGCCTCCAGCCGGGTGCGCGCCCCCAGCTTCATCAGCACCCGCTGCACGTGGGTGCGGGCGGTGCTCGCGGCGATCCGCATCCCGGCCGCGATCGCCGCGGTGTCCTCGCCGTCCGCGATCCGGGCCAGCACCTGCACCTCACGGCGGGTCAGCAGCCGCAGCAGCCGGACCGCCTCGTCGTCCGGCTCGGCCACCGGGCGCAGCAACTGGTCGAAGGCCCCGCGCAGGACGTCCACCGTCACCGCGGCCTCGCCCGCCCGGGCCCGCCCGATCGCCCGCTCGACCACCTCGATCCGCTCGTCGCTGGGCACGAACCCCGCCGCCCCGGCCGCGAACGCGCAGGCCACACCCCGGAGTTCACCCACCGGCCCGAGCACGATCACGGCCACCTCGGGCCGCTCCCGGCGGATCCGGCGCAGCCCGTCGAAAGCCCCCGGCTCGCCCGGCGCGGACACCCCCAGCAGACACACCTCGGGCCGCCGCCCGGCCACCAGATCGGCCGCCACACCGGCCGGCGAGCCGACCGCGAGCACCCGGTGCCCGCGCAGTTGCAGCGCGGTGGCCAGCGCCTCGGCCAGCAGCCGGTGGTCGTCGACCACCACGAGTCGAACACCCATGACGCCCTCCCGGTCGGGGTCCGGCTCGCGCCCGCACCCCGCGGGCGGGCGGCCGATGACGCACCATCACAACGCATTCCGTACCCGACCCGCTAGGCCACCGAGGATCGCGGGACCAGCGGCGGAACGGGGCGGAGCCCGGTGCACAGAACGCGAAAGACCCCCGCCGCGAGGCGAGGGTCTTTCAGTGGAGCCCCCATGCGGAATCGAACCGCAGACCTTCTCCTTACCATGGAGACGCTCTACCGACTGAGCTATAGGGGCTTGGCCTTGCGTTTCCGCCTGGCCGGTCGAACAAGGAAGACATTACACGGCCGTCGGCCCGGAAGGGAAATCGGCTCCACCCCGGGCCCCGTGGGCCGTCAGCCCCCGGCGTGCGCCGCGTCGAACTCCTCGCGGGCCGCGAGCATCTGCCCGGCACGGCGCTCCGTCCAGCGCCCGAGCGGGGCGACCAGCGCGGCCAGCTCGCGGCCGAGCGGCAGCAGGTCGTAGACCACCCGCGGCGGCGTCTCCGGGAAAACCGTGCGGAGCACCAGCCCGCTGCGCTCCAGGCTCCGCAGCGACTGGGTGAGCATCTTGCGGCTGACCCCGCCGACCCCGCGCTGGAGCTCGGAGAAGCGCTGCGGCCCACAGGCGGACAGGCTCATCAGGATCAGCATCGACCACTTGTCGGCGAGCTCGGCGAACAGCTCGCGACTGGGGCAGAGCTGGGCGAAGACGTCCAGCTCCGGTCCCGGCTCCGGCTCCGGTCCCGGCCCCGGCTCCGGCACCCGGCCTTCGCCTGCCGGCTGCCGGCCTCCGCCTTCCGGCTCCCGCCCGACCCCGGCGTCTTCCGCCCGTCGCTCGACCTCGACCCGGGCCGCTTCCTCCGTCGTCATACGCCCAGGGTAGACCTGCGGTCTCCGATCCGCACCTGGTCTATATTGGAGACCGTTCGACGGAGCGGGCCCGCCCCGCTCCGTCCTCCTTGCCCTCCCCTGCTCACGCCGTCCCGTCCCCAGGAGTGCCCGCATGACCGCCATCCGCCCGACCGTCGCCCTCGCCTACCACTCCGGCTACGGCCACACCGCCGTGATCGCCGAGGCCGTCGCCCGAGGCGCCGCCGCAGCGGGCGCCGAGGTCGTCACGATCGCCGTCGACACCATCACCGAGGAGCAGTGGGCCCAGCTGGACGCCGCCGACGCGATCGTCTTCGGCTCCCCCACCTACATGGGCACCGCCTCCGGCGCCTTCCACGTCTTCGCCGAGGCCAGCAGCAAGCGCTGGTTCGCCGACGCCTGGAAGGACAAGCTCGCGGCCGGCTTCACCAACTCCGCCTCCAAGAGCGGCGACAAGGCCGGCACCCTCGGCTTCTTCCAGACCCTCGCCGCCCAGCACGGCATGAACTGGGTCAACCTCGGCCTCAAGCCCGGCTGGAACGCCACCACCGCCTCCGAGGACGACCTCAACCGCCTCGGCTTCTTCACCGGCGCCGCCGCCTCCTCGCCCGCCGACGCCGGCCCCGAGGCCGTCCACAAGGCCGACATCGCCACCGCCGAGCACCTGGGCGAGCGCGTCGCCCGGCACACCGCCGTCGTGCTGGCCGGCCGCGCCGCCCTGGCCGGCTGAGCCCTGGCCGACTGCTGGGCCCTGGCCGACCGAGGCCGCACCGCCGCACCGCCGCACCGCCTCGCCGCCGCACCGCACGGCTACGCCGCCGGATCCGCCCCCAACACGGGCGCCCGGCGGCGTCCGCCGTCCACCGCCGCCAACTCCGCACCCGTGGTGTCCGGCAGCAACCACAGGCAGCCCAGCGCCACCAGCCCCAGCACCCCCAGGTACCAGCCGACCGGCTGCGCCGTCCCGTACACCCCGGTCAGCCGCGTCGCCACCAACGGCGTCAGCGCCCCGCCGACCACCCCGCCCAGGTTGTACGTCAACGCGGCACCCGTGTAGCGCACCCGGGTCGGGAACAGCTCCGGCAGGAACGCCGCCACCGGGCCCATCAGGCACCCCAGCACCACCATCGCCCCGGCCAACGCCAGGAACATCAACGGCCGGCGCACCGTCTCCAGCAGCGGGAACAGCACCAGCGACCAGCCCGCCGCCAGGCCCGCCGCCCAGCGCAGCGTCCGCCGCCGCCCCCACCGGTCACTGTGCGCCGCGCTCAGCCACACCGTCACGGCCCCGCCCACCGCACCGACCAGCAGCATCGCCAGCACCACCGTGCTCGCCACCCCCAGGCCGGACGTCGCGTACGCCAGCGCGTACGTGGTGGTCAGGTAGAACAACGCGTACCCGAGCGTGATCGCCCCACCCCCCGCCAGCACCGGCCGCCAGTGCTCCCGCAGCACCTCCACCACCGGCGGGCGGTCCCGCCGCTCGTCCGCCCGGAACAACGGCGTCTCCGCCAGCCGCAGCCGCACGAACAGCCCCACCGCCACCAGCACCAACGAGGCCAGGAAGGGCACCCGCCAGCCCCACGCCCGGAACGACCCCTCGTCCAGGGTGAGTTGGAGCACCAGGAACGCCCCGTTCGCCAACACGAACCCGCCCGACGGCCCCAACTGCAGGAACCCGCCGTACCGCCCGCGCCGCCCGGCCGGCGCGTTATCCGCGATCAGCAGCGCCGCCCCGCCCCACTCCCCGCCCAACCCGACGCCCTGGCACACCCGCAGCACCACCAGCAGCACTGGCGACCACCACCCCCACACCGCGAACCCCGGCAACAACCCCACCGCCACCGTCGCCAGACCCATCAGCAACAGCGACACCACCAACGTCGCCTTCCGCCCCACCCGGTCCCCGAAGTGCCCGAACACCACCGCCCCCAACGGCCGGGCCAGGAACGCCACCGCGTACACCGAGAACGCCGCCAACAACGCCCCGGCCCCACCCAGCCCGGGAAAAAACACCGGCCCGAACACCAGGGCCGCCGCCGTCCCGTACAGGAAGAAGTCGTAGAACTCGATCGCCGTCCCGATCAACGCCGCAGCCGCGGCCCGCCTCAACTGCCCGGCCCGCCGGGCACCCTCCGCATCCATACCACCACCCTCGCCACCCCCACCCCACCCCCGCCAGCACCCACCCGAGTGACCCCGGCGCACACCCCACCCCCAGCGCCCACCAAAAAGCCCGAGCGCCGCCACCGCGACACCCGGGCCCACCTGCCCCAACCCGCCTACTGCGCGTACGGATTGCCCCCCGGAGGCACCGGCGGCACGGCAGCCCTCCGCCGACGCACCACCGCGAACACCACACCCGCCACCACCAGCAGACCGGCCACCACCCCACCCACGACCGGCAGCACACCACCCGACCCGGACGACGCCCCAGCCTTCGGCTCCGCAGTCGGCGCACCGGCCGCAGCCCCGGCCGGACTCGGCGCCGACGACGCGGACACGGACGCACTCGCCGACGGCGAAGGCGCAGCCGAAGGCGTCACCGCATCAGCCGGAAGCGGCGACACATCCGCCGGCCCGGGGTCGCCGGGGTCCGTCAACGCGACCCTCGGCCGCACAACCCCATAGCCGACTCCGTCATTGCGAACAGAACCATCAGTGGGCTTCCCTGCCGTATTGATGAGCACCCGAAGGACCTGATCTGCCGTCCAGTCCCTGTGGACCGCCCAGACCAACGCCGCCGACGCCGACACCAGGGCGGCCGCGTCCGACGTGCCGTGACTCTTGCAATACCCGGTGTTTCCCGTACAAGCCTCAATCATGTCCATACCGGGCGCAACAAGTGTCACCTGCGGCCCCTGCTGGGATTCCGTAGTCGCCAGGACATCACGACCGACGGCACCCACTCCAACGACATTGGGCAGTGCACTGGGGTACTCGGCAAGATTTCCGGACTGAGCCGAGTTACCGACACTGGATACGACCAGCGCCCCCTTCCCTCGGGCCCACGCCAAGGTCTTACTCAATTTGTCCACATCGTCAGGCGAGGTGGACACAGCAGGAATTCCTTGCGAGATGTTGATGACCTTCGCGCCTTTGTCGACCGCGTATCTGACCGCCTGCCCGACCTGGTCAAGGAAGTCGGTCGAAACCACCGGCCCAACAGTCCCATTGTTGATCTTCAACGGCAGGATCTTGGCACCTGGCGCGAGCCCATAAGCACCCGTACCGCCGTTGGCCTTACCAGTCCCAGCGATAAGACTGGCCATCTGCGTACCATGCCCGTCAGCGTATGAACCGGCACCACCGGAACCACCGCTGTAGTCCTGCCCGGGCAGGAACTGGCCCACCAAGTCCGGATGATCCAGCTTGAAACCACCGTCGATCACCGCAACGGTGATTCCGTCCCCCTTCGAGGTCTTCCACATCTCCGGGGCGTGCATGGCATCCAGATGCCACTGATCGGGCCGAATCGGACCATCAGCAATCGCAGAGGTCGCGACTGGGCCGACAACGATTCCGAGCGCGATCAGTGCCGCTGAGAGCGCTCGCAGACCTGCTCGCGTTTCCGTCCGCCCCATCACCACTCCTCGTCTGCCTCCCCACAGGCCGGGAAAGCGTGCCCCGAACAGATCTGCCCGGCCACTGGGCAGGCCCAGTGGCCGGGCAGACGATGCCGTCCTACTCAATCACGTCCGGGTTGCTGTGCGGCGTACCGCTGGTCCACGTCTCTTCGTCCTCGTGGAGGTAATCCGCGCGGTTGCGGCGGTCGCGGTCCTTCTTGCCACCGTGGCCGCCCGCACCCGGGGCCATCATGCCGTTCTGCCCGGACCGGGCACCGCCCTCGGCAACTTCCGCCGCCGCCGCGCGGTTGCGCAGGCCCGTGCCACCAGGGGTGAACTCCCCAGCGGCAGCAGGGCCCTTGCGGCCGCCGACCGTGCCGCCCGGGGTCGAGGTCAGGCCCCGGCCGCGCGCACCACCGGCACCGCCGACGACGCCGTGGCCGCCGCCCATGCCCGGGTGCATGCCACCCATTCCGCCACCCATGGCCGAACCGCCGACCCGGCCACCGCCCGGCGCGCCCTCACGGCCGAAGACCGTTCCGCTCGGAAGTCCCGGGGTACCAGCCTTGCCGGGGACCGAACCGCCGCTGAACGGGCCGGTACGGAGGGGAACCGAGCCGCCGCCCTTGCCGGGGATGCCGCCGATGCCCTTGGTCGGAACGGACCCGCCGCCGATGCCCGCCGGGAAGCCTGAGATGGGGCCGCTGCCCGGCGTGCCGGGCAGCCCGCCCCGGCCATCGGGACCGCCGGGGTAGCCGGGAGTTCCACCCGGACCGCTCGGCAGCACCGGGCCGCCCCCGGGACCGACCGGAGTGGTCTGGTCCGGCAGGGTCGGGATGCTGTCGAGACCGGTGCCGGGACGGGTGACCGGGTCCGACGGGTGGGACGGCGGGGTCGGGGTGCCCGGGTCCTGCGGCGGGGGCGGCAGCTGACCACCACCGTGCGGAGGGACCGGTCCAGTGTGGCCAGGGTAAGTCGACTCCTGCCAGCCCGCCTCGGGGTTACGCGGCACCATGGAGACGCCACCGTAGTTGCCGCCAGGCGAGTTGTAGCTCCCCTTGGCGCTTCCCCCGGAAGATCGTGGGCCGGGCAGGGTTCCGCGATAACTCCCGCCGGTAGTGCCGCCACCCGAATAGTCGGATGCCGTATCCCGGCTCGTCTCTGGCGTCCCCGGCAGCACCACGTTGTCGCCCAGCCCGTTCAGCGTCGTCGTCGCAGCGGCGTAGGCCTCGCCCAGCTTCTCCATCTGGCGGATGGCTTCCTGGTGTGCGTCGTAGACTTCCTTCGTTCCGGCCATCGCCTGCGTCTCGGAGACCCAGTTCGGGTTCTTCCGCTTCATGGCTGCGTCGATGTCCCCGGTGGAAGGGCCGTTCGGGTTCCAACCGACTGTATTCAGCTGCCTGATCACATCGGGGTCGGGGTTCCCCTGGTTCCTCCGCCCGCTCACCCAGCCGAGGGCTTCCGTCGGCACCTTGGGCATCGCGGCCTTGGCCGTGCTGAGCGCCTCACCGGCCTGGTTCATGGCATCGCCCGCGCCCACCGAGTAGGTTCCCAGCTTCTCGGCGGACTGCTGCAGATTCCCGGCCCACGTCTTGAAGTTCTCCGCGGCTTGGCCTTCCCAGGTGACCTTGGAGAGGTGCGACTTGAGTGCCTCACTCAACTCCTTGAGGACGCCGCCGGCCTGTTGCAGCTTCCCGCCGCGGCTCAGGACCGTCGCGGGATCGGTTCCCCCGACCATGTCCGCGAGGACTTGATGATCCATGCCTTCGAACTTCGACTGGACTGCCACTACTCTCTCCCCGTTCCCCGTGAACCGTCTTCGTCGACCGCCATCAGAAGTCCTTGGCGCCGGTCCGCTTCGACCCCGGGCCACTCGTTCCCGTCAGACCCGCACTCTGCGCGACCGCGTTCTGATCGGCTGTCGCGTTGTCCTCGTTGGTCGAGTAGTTGTGCGCCGTGGACGCGACCGCGCTCTGCATCGCCTTGATCTGGGACGTGAAGTCCTTGTGCAGCTTGACGAGCTGGGTGTGGACCTTCTCATAGGTCGAGGACAGCGCGACCGCTTCCACGAACTGGTGAGCCTGGCCCCCGCTGACGAAGCTCTTCTGGGACACCTTCTGCGCCTCGAGCTTGTACGACGCGGCCTCCGAGCCCTCCATCGCCGCGAGCAGGGCCTCGACCTTCTTGGCGAACTCAGTGAGGGTGTTGATCTCGACCTGGACGTCGTGCTTGCCGAAGGCCGCGACCAGGTCGCCGGCGCTGACGTTGGTCTGCACGGTGCTGACCACGGGGGCGATCTTGATCCCGTGCCCCCACGGCAGCGGGATCGTCGGCCCGTCCAGCATGAACGGCGTCGCGTCCGGTGCCCCCGGTGTCCCCGGTGCCGGCGTCGTTCCCGCGCTCGGCGTGGTCGTCGGCTCTCCCACAGCAATCCACCTCTCCCCCGTACGGCCCGCGCGTCCCGGGCGTGTCCCGGGCCCCGTCGCGCCGCAACGCACCGTCAACTTCCAAGACGTACCGTCCTGGTCGGTTCGGCCGCCCGCCCTGGGGGCGGCCCCCGCCTCTGTCATGGTAGCCACCGCCTCTGTCGGCCCGGCAGGGCCCTTGGTCCGCGCGGGCGCGATCGGTACGAACTTGACACGTCCAGTCCGGGGTCGGGCCGCTGGGTAGACTGCCCCGGTACGCCCCATCTGCCGTGCAATGTCGCTCAGCAGCGAGCCGTGGCCGCAGAACGGACGTGTGACGACATGCCTGAGCAGAGGACGCCCTGGTGGGCCCGGGCGGTGCGGCCGGAGCGGCCGCCGCTGCCGGTGGTGTTGATGGTGCGGGCCGCGGTGGGGATGGCGGTGCCGCTGGTGCTGGGGTTGTGGGCGCACCGGCTGGACCTGGGGGTGTTCGCCGGGCTGGGGGCGATGCACGCGACGATGAACGACCGGGTCGAGCCCGCGGGGCTGCGGACGGCGCGGATCGGGTCGGCGGTGGCGGCTTCGGCGGCGGGGATGCTGATCGGCACGGCCTTGCAGCACGTCCACGCGGGTGTGGTGGTGCTCGGTGCCGGGCTGACGCTGACGGCGTTCGTGTCGGGTGCGTTGAGTGCGACGGGTCCGCGCGGGTCGGCGGCGGGGATGCTGCTGCTGGTGTCGGCGGCGTTGGGCAGCGGGATGCCGTTGCCGGGGCCGTGGTGGGCGGCGGCGCCGATGATGCTGGCGGGTGCGGCGTTCGTGGTGCTGCTGGGTCTGCCCGGTCGTGCGGCCGACCCGCGCGTCCGGGCGCTGGCGGCGGCGTACGAGGCGCTCGGCCGGACGCTCGGCGATCTGGGGACGCCGCGGGGCGCGGGTTCCCGCCGGGTGTTGACGGCCCGCCTGAACCAGGTGCAGGACCTGTTCCCCGGGCACGGCCGGACGGCCCTGCGCCCGGTGTACGAGGCGGCGCTGGCGGCGACCGAGGCGGCGACGGGCCTGCTGTGGGCGTGGCGGCCGGTGCCGGCGGAGGTGGCGGCGGTGCCCGGGCAGCTGGCGGCCGCGGTGCGGCGGGGCGGCGGCGAGGTGGTGGTGCCGCGGTGGCGGCCGGACACCCCGGCCCGGCAGGCCCTGGACGTGGCGCTGCGGGCCGCCGCGGACGCGGTCGCGGGGCGGCCGGCCCGGATCGACGCGGTTCCCGCGCCGCCGCCCGACCCGTGGCGGCTCCGGGGGCGGCTGTGGTCCGCCGCGTCGGCGCGGTACGGGCTGCGGGTGGCGCTGTGCATCGCGGCGGGTTCGGCGGTCACGGCCAACTACCCGCTGAGCAAGAGCTACTGGGTGCCGATGACGATCGCGTTCGTGGTGAAGCCGGATCTGGGTTCGGTGTTCCTGCGGGCGGTGAGCCGGGCGGTCGGCACGGTGCTGGGCGTGGTGGTGACGGCGGCGCTGCTGGCGTCGACCACCGAGGAGTGGGTGCTGACGGCGGTGGCGGCGCTGTGCGTGGCGCTGCTGCCGTACGCGACGGCGGCGCACTACGGGCTGACCACGGTGGCGATGACGCCGATGGCGCTGGTGCTGCTCCAACTCGGCGGGCAGAGCAGCGCGGCCGAGTTCTGGCCGCGGGTGCTGGACACGGTCCTGGCGAGCGCGATCGTGCTGCTCTTCGGCTACCTGCTGTGGCCGGAGCGCCCGCGGCACCGGATCGAGCCGCGGCTGGTGACCGCGACGACCGCCCTGCGCTCCTACCTGGACGCGGTGACGGAGCACCGGACCGGAGAGGTGTGGCTGCGCCGGACGGCCTACCGGTCGTTGGCGGACGCCCGGCAGGAGGTCCGGCAGGGGCTGGCCGAGCCGCCGCCCACGGGCCGGCTGGCCGAGCAGTGGCTGCCGGCCACGGCGGCGCTGGAGCGGCTGGGCGGGGCGGTGGCGGCGTTCGCCGCGCAGATCCGGTACGGGGGCCGGGTGCCGGATCCGGGGGAGACCGAGCGGGTCCGGCGGGCCCTGGACGAGCTGACGGCCGCCGCCCGGGAGCACCGTCCGCCGGTCGGTCCGGCGGCCCGGCCGGACGCACCGCACGACCCGGCGCTCAGTGCGCTGGGCCGTGCGGCGGACGAGTTGGAGCTCCTGCTCAGGCAGCGGTCGTGACGAGTGGGAGCTCCTGCTCAAGCGGCGGTCGTGACGAGTGGGAGCTCCTGCTCAAGCGGCGGTCGTGACGAGTGGGAACTCCTGCTCAAGCGGCGGTAGTCGAGAAGGCGGGCGGTCAGACCTGCTCGGCCAGCTCCAGCCAGGTCAGCTCCAGCTCCTCCTTCTCCTCCCGGACGGTGCGCAGCTGCCCGTCCAGTTCGGCGACCTTGGAGAAGTCCGCGGCGTGCTCGGCGAGTTGGGCGTGCAGCTTGGACTCCTTCTGGTCCAGCTTGGAGATCTGGCGCTCGATCCGCTGCATCTCCTTCTTGGCCGCCCGGAGGTCCCCGCCGGAGAGCCCGGCGGCGGGGTCGGCGGCCGGGGCCGCGGCGACGGGGGCGACCTGCGCCGCGGCGGCGGCCATCCGGGCCCGCCGCTCCAGGTACTCGTCGACGCCGCCCGGCAGCATCCGCATCTTCTGGTCGCCGAGCAGCGCGTGGACGACGTCGGTGGTCCGCTCGATGAAGAACCGGTCGTGGCTGATGACGACCATCGAGCCGGGCCAGCCGTCGAGCAGGTCCTCCAGCTGGTTGAGGGTCTCGATGTCCAGGTCGTTGGTCGGCTCGTCGAGGAACAGCACGTTGGGCTCGTCCATCAGCAGCCGCAGCAGCTGGAGCCGGCGCCGCTCGCCGCCGGAGAGGTCGCCGACCGGCGTCCACTGCTTGTCCTTGCCGAAGCCGAACTGCTCGCACAGCTGGCCGGCGCTCATCTCCCGGCCCTTGCCGAGGTCGACCCGGGAGCGGACCTGCTCGACGGCCTGCAGCACCCGGGTCGTCGGCTCCAGTTCGGCGACCTCCTGGGACAGGTAGGCCAGCCGCACGGTCTTGCCGACCTTGATCACGCCGGAGGTGGGCTGGACGTCGCCCTCGCTGGCGTAGGCGTCGCGCATGGCGCGCAGCAGCGAGGTCTTGCCGGCGCCGTTGACGCCGAGCAGGCCGATCCGGTCACCGGGGCCGAGCTGCCAGGTGAGGTTCTCCAGCAGCAGCTTGGGGCCGGCCTTGACGGTGACGCCTTCCAGGTCGAAGACGGTGCGGCCGAGCCGGGCGTTGGCGAACTTCATCAGCTCGCTCTTGTCCCGGGGGTCCGGCACGTCGGCGATCAGGGCGTTGGCCGCCTCGATCCGGTAGCGCGGCTTGGAGGTGCGGGCGGGGGCGCCGCGGCGCAGCCAGGCCAGCTCCTTGCGGGCGAGGTTCTGGCGCTTCTGCTCCTCGACGGCCTCGATCCGGGAGCGCTCGGCGCGGGAGAAGACGTAGTCGGAGTAGCCGCCCTCGTACTCGTGCACCTCGCCGTGCTGGACGTCCCACATCCGGGTGCAGACCTGGTCGAGGAACCAGCGGTCGTGGGTGACGCAGACCAGCGCGGAGCGGCGCTTCTGAAGGTGCTGGGCGAGCCAGTTGATGCCCTCGACGTCGAGGTGGTTGGTGGGCTCGTCGAGGATGATCAGCTCGGGGGAGCCGAGCAGCAGCTTGGCGAGGGCGATCCGGCGGCGCTCGCCGCCGGAGAGCGGGCCGATGACGGTGTCGAGGCCGTCGGCGAAGCCGGGCAGGTCGAGGCCGCCGAAGAGGCCTTCGATGATGTCGCGGATCCGGGCGTCGCCGAGCCACTCGTGGTCGGCGCGGTCGGCGATGACCTCGTGCCGGATGGTGGCCTTCGGGTCGAGCGAGTCGTGCTGGGTGAGGACGGCCGGTTCGAGGTTGCCGCTCCAGGTGATCCGGCCGCCGTCGGGCTCCTCCAGCTTGGCGAGCATCCGGATCAGGGTGGTCTTGCCGTCGCCGTTGCGGCCGACGACGCCGATCCGGTCGCCGTCGCTCACGCCCAGGCTGACCGCGTCCAGCAGGGTGCGGGTGCCGTAGACCTTCGTGACGGACTCGATGGTGGCGAGGTTGACGGCCACGTGTGCTGCGCTCCTGGGTTCGGCGGTCGGGGGCGGGCCCAGCCCGCCCCTCTCTCGGGGACGACCCGATCACCCCAGCCTAATGGGCGGGCCGCGACGCCCTCACCGCGTCGAGCGCCCCCACCACGCCGCCCGAGCGACGCCCCCGGCACACCGGAGGACCGACGCCCCCACCGCACCGGACGCGCCACCCCACCCCGTCGGAGTCAGACGACCGAGGCCCCCGGCACCGGCCCGTAGGTGGCGTGCGCGGCCCGGCAGGTGCCGGAGGCCAGCAGCGCCCGGGCGACGGTGGCCGCCGCCTCGGCGTCCTTGGCCAGGAAGGCGCAGGTCGGTCCGGAGCCGGAGACCAGGGCGCCGAGCGCACCGGCCTCGGTGCCGGCCCGCAGGGTGGCGGCCAGCGCGGGGCGCAGGGAGAGCGCGGCGGCCTGGAGGTCGTTGGTGAGCGCGCCGGCCAGGGCGACGGCGTCGCCGTCGGCGAGGGCGGCGAGCAGGGCCCGGTCGGCGTCGGGGGTGGGCACCTGGAGGTCGTTGGAGCCGGTGCCGGCCTCCTCGCGGAGCCGGTCGCACTCGCGGAAGACGGCGGGGGTGGACAGGCCGCCGTCGGCGACCGCGAAGACCCAGTGGAAGGTGCCGTCGACCGGCAGCGGTTCCAGGATCTCGCCCCGGCCGCGGCCCAGCGCGACACCGCCGAGCAGGGCGAAGGGCACGTCGGAGCCCAGTTCGGCGGCGAGGTCCAGCAGCACCGGGAGCGGGGTGTCGAGCTGCCACAGCGCGTCGCAGGCGACCAGCGCGGCGGCGCCGTCGGCGCTGCCGCCGGCCATGCCGCCGGCGACCGGGATGGCCTTGGCGATGTGCAGGTGGACGCCCGGGTCGGCGATCCCGTGGTGGGCGGCGAGCAGCCGGGCGGCGCGGGCGGCGAGGTTGCTGTCGTCGAGCGGGACGGCGTCGGCGTCGGGGCCCGAGCAGGACAGCGTCACGCCGTCCGCCGGGGTGGCCGTGACCTCGTCACCGAGCGCGACCGCGAAGAAGACGTTGGCCAGGTCGTGGAAGCCGTCGGCGCGCAGTCCGCCGACCCCGAGCTGGGCGTTGACCTTGGCCGGTACCCGTACGGTGATCACTCGCCGTCCTCAGCAGGCTCGTGTCCGGCGGGCTTGTGCTCCACCGGCTTCTGCTCCACCGGCGGCTTCTGCTCCACCGGCTTGTGCTCGGCGATCGCGGCGAACTGCTCCACCGTCAGCATCTCGCCGCGCAGCTTGTGGTCGATCCCGGCGGCCGCGAGCGCCTGCTCGGCCCCGGCGGCGGAGCCGGCCCAGCCGGCCAGCGCGGCGCGCAGGGTCTTGCGGCGCTGGGCGAACGCGGCGTCGACCACCGCGAACACCTGCTCGCGGGTGGCGGTGGTCCTCGGCGGCTCGCGGCGGATCAGCGAGACCAGCCCGGAGTCGACGTTGGGGGCGGGCCAGAACACGTTCCGCCCGATCGCGCCGGCCCGCTTCACGTCGGCGTACCAGTTGGCCTTGACCGAGGGAACGCCGTAGACCTTGTTGCCGGGCTTGGCGGCGAGCCGGTCGGCGACCTCGCTCTGCACCATCACCAGGGTCCGCTCGATGCTGGGGAAGGTCGCCAGCATGTGCAGCAGGACGGGCACGGCCACGTTGTACGGCAGGTTGGCGACCAGCGCGGTGGGCGCCGGCCCGGGCAACTCGGTGACCTCCATGGCGTCGCTGAGGACCAGCGCGAAGGCGTCCGCCTTGCGGGGCATCCGGCCCGCGACGGTGTCCGGCAGGTGCCGGGCGAGCACCGGGTCGATCTCGACCGCGGTGACGTGCCGGGCGACGTCCAGCAGCGCCAGCGTGAGGGAGCCGAGCCCCGGCCCGACCTCCACCACCGCGTCCTGCTCCGTCACCTCGGCGGCGCGGACGATCCGCCGCACGGTGTTGCCGTCGATGACGAAGTTCTGCCCGCGCTGCTTGGTCGGCTTCACGCCGAACGCGGCCGCCAGTTCGCGGATGTCGGCGGCGCCCAGCAGGTGGCTGTCAGGGGTGGGGTCGGTGCTGCTCACGCGCCAAGGATACGGGCGCGGGCGGCACTCAGAGTTCGACCACCGCGGCGAGGTCGATCTCCACGGGGTACGGGACCGAGGTACGGAGCACCCCTTCGTGCTGGGCGACGGGCAAGTAGACGCCCTTCTCCTCGTCCCGGTGGAACTCGTGGACGATGGGCAGGTCGTCGATGCCGCGCTCGACCCGCCAGTAGTGGGGGATGCCCTTCTCGGCGAACTGCCCGGGCTTGCCGAAGCGGTCCCTGGCCCGGGTCCCGGGCGACACCACCTCGACGGCCAGAACCACGGACTCGACCGGCAGACAGTCCAGCTCGAAGACGTCGAGACCGGTCTTGTCGAACACCACCACATCGGGCTTGGCCGTGTTGCTCTCGTCCAGCAGCATGCACCGCTCCGGCAGGACCGCACAGGGCTCGACGCGCGCAGCGAACAGCCCTCGCTCCAGCCCCGAACGCACCAGGTCATGCCAGAAGTTCGTCTGCCCCCGGACCACAATGACTCCGTCCACCAGATCCCACTCGAACGGCAGGTCGAAATCCTGAGCCTGCTCGTACGTCCAGCCCTGGGCTGGCGGAAGGAACCATTCGACGCGATCGTCCACGGGTTCGCTGATCGGCTCGGCGGTCATTGCCACCTCCCTCACTGCACTCATGCTAACCAGCCTAGGAAGAAGCCGGGAGTGCCGAATCGTTCCTTCGAAACCCGAAACCCGTTCGACCCGCTCAGTACCCGAAGGCCCGTGCCGTGTTCGCCGCGATCGCCGTCGACAGCTCGTCCTCGTGCAGCCCCAGGGTCGCCGCCATCGACCGCACCGTGACCGGGATGAGGTACGGCGCGTTCGGCCGCCCCCGGTACGGGTGCGGGGTGAGGAAGGGGGCGTCGGTCTCGACCAGGATCCGGTCGAGCGGGGTGGCGAGCAGGGCGTCGCGCAGCGGCTGGTTGGCCTTGAAGGTGACCGGGCCGGCGAAGGAGAGGTACCAGCCGTGCTCGGCGCAGACCTTCGCCATCCCGGCGTCGCCGGAGTAGCAGTGGAAGACGGTCCGTTCCGGGGCGCCCTCGGCCAGCAGGACGGCGATGACGTCCTCGTGGGCGTCGCGGTCGTGGATGACCAGGGCCTTGCCGTGCCGCTTGGCCATCTCGATGTGGCGGCGGAACGACTCCTTCTGGATCTCCACGCCCTCCGGCCCGGTGCGGAAGTAGTCCAGCCCGGTCTCGCCGACGGCGCGGACCTGCGGCAGCGCGGCCAGCGCGTCGATCTCGGCGAGCGCCTCGTCCAGCGCCGCCTGCCCGCCCGCGAGCCGCTGCTGCCCGGACCACCCGTCGGCGTCGCCGAGGAAGATCCGCGGCGCCTCGTTGGGGTGCAGGGCGACGGCCGCGTGCACCTGCTCGTACTGCGCCGCCAGCTCGGCGGCCCAGCGCGAGCCGGGCACGTCGCAGCCCACCTGGACGACCGTGGCGACCCCGACCGAGGCGGCCCGGGCGAGCCCCTCGGCCGGGGTGCCGGCCTGCATGTCGAGGTGGGTGTGCGAGTCGGCCACCGCCACGGCCAGGGGTTGCGGCAGCGGCGGCGGGGTCGACCGGTCGTCGTCCTTGCCGGCCATCAGGAGGCCGGCTTCTCTTCGAGGCGCGGGAACAGGATCTCGCCCTTGGTGACGGTGGCGCCGACGGGCAGCCGGCCCCAGTCACCGGTGGTGGCGATGCGCTGGTCGGCGAGCGCGCCGAGGCCCTCGGTGGCGCCCAGCGAGGCCCACAGCTTCTCGGCGGTGGACGGCATCACCGGGTTGAGCAGCACGGCGGTGCCGCGCAGCGCCTCGGCGGCGGTGTAGAGGATGGTGGCGAGGCGGGCCTGGCCCTCCTCGGACTCGTCCTTGGCGACCTTCCACGGCTCCTGCGTGGTGAGGTAGCCGTTGACCTGCTTGACGAACTCGAAGATCGCCGCGAGGCCGCCGGCGAAGTCCAGCTCCTCGCCGATCTTGGCGTCGGCGGCGGCGACGGCGGCGGCCAGCCCGTCCGCGACGGCCTGCTCGGCCTCGCCCGCGGCGGTGGCGACCGGCAGCGTCCCGCCGAAGTACTTGCCGACCATCGCGGCGACCCGGGAGGCCAGGTTGCCGAAGTCGTTGGCGAGCTCGGAGGTGTAGCGGGCGGTGAAGTCCTCCCAGGAGAACGAGCCGTCCGTGCCGAACGGGATCGCCCGCAGGAAGTAGTAGCGGTACGCGTCGACGCCGAAGTGCGAGGTGAGGTCGGTGGGCGCGATGCCGGTCAGGTTGGACTTGGACATCTTCTCGCCGCCGACCATCAGCCAGCCGTTGGCGACGACCCGCTTGGGCAGCGGCAGGCCCGCGGCCATCAGCATGGCCGGCCAGATCACCGCGTGGAAGCGCAGGATGTCCTTGCCGACCAGGTGGACGGAGGCCGGCCAGAGCTCGGCGAAGCGCTCCGGGTCGCTGCCGTAGCCGGCCGCGGTGATGTAGTTCTGCAGCGCGTCGACCCAGACGTAGAGGACGTGCTTCTCGTCCCAGGGCAGCGGCACGCCCCAGTTGAAGGTGGAGCGGGAGATCGAGAGGTCCTTGAGGTCCTGCTCGACGAAGCGCAGCACCTCGTTGCGAGCCGAGGCCGGCTGGATGAAGCCGGGGTTGGCGGCGTAGAACTCCAGCAGCCGCTCGGCGTAGGCGGAGAGGCGGAAGAAGTAGTTCTCCTCCTCCAGCCACTCGACCGGCTTCTTGTGGACGGAGCAGAGCTTCTCGTCCTCGGTGGCGCCGTCGAGCAGTTCGGCGGGGAGCTTGAACTCCTCGCAGCCGACGCAGTAAGGGCCGGAGTAGCCGCCCTTGTAGATCTCGCCCTTGTCGAACAGGTCCTGGACGAACTCCTGCACCCGGGCGGTGTGCCGCTCCTCGGTGGTGCGGATGAAGTCGTCGTTGGCGATCTCCAGGTGCTGCCAGAGCGGCTTCCAGGCCTCCTCGACCAGCTTGTCGCACCACTCCTGCGGGCTGACGCCGTTGGCCTCGGCGGTCCGCATGATCTTCTGACCGTGCTCGTCGGTGCCGGTCAGGTACCACACCTTCTCGCCGCGCTGGCGGTGCCAGCGGGTGAGGACGTCGCCCGCCACGGTGGTGTACGCGTGGCCCAGGTGGGGACGGTCGTTGACGTAGTAGATCGGAGTGGAAACGTAGTACGCCGGGGCGCTCGTCCCGGTGGTGCTGTGGTCTGAAGTGGCCGCCATGGTCGGAAAGCTTAGTCGGGCCCGAACGCACCCCTCGACCGGATATCGCCCGGGCGTACCGCGGGGCCGCCCGCCGCACTGCTCGCGGCGGGCGGCCCCGGCCGCGCTCCCCCGGACCCGTCGGCCCGGTCGGCTCAGGACCCGTCGGCCCGGTCAGCCCAGGAGCCGCGACCAGAACCGGGCCCAGCGCCCCTGCGGCCGGGCGGGCCCGGTGGCCGGGGCCGGCCGGGCCGGCTCGGCGTGCGCGGGGTAGCCGGGGGCGTGCTGCCAGGGCTGGTCGGCGCCGGCCACCCGGCCCTCGCGCATGATCCGGACGGTGTGTCCACCGCAGCCCGGGCAGGTCGGCTTGAGCAGCGGGGACGGCACCCGGACACCGTTGGCGTGGTACTCGAACACGATGTGACCGTCCCGGGCCACGTGGTGCTCGATGTCGTACGCCTGCTCCCAGCCGTACCCGCAGCGCAGGCAGGCGAAGGAGTAGGCCTCCCGGACGGTCTCGACGGGAGTGTGCGCCCGCCCCGCCAGGCCGGGGGCGTTCAGCGCGTTGCCACTGCGGGGGCTACCGATCGTGTCGCTCATAGCCAACTCCCAGTGCCCGTCGGGCGCTCGCCCGGCTGGGTCTTTCCGTTCAAGGAAATGCCCGTACCGCCCTGGCTGACGCCCTTCTTGTGAAGACTTGGATGCGGGTTGGCGAGCCCTATACAAAGGGCGCGTCGGGAACCGGAATCCGGGGTCGAACCTTCATCGCAGCGGGCGTTTAGCCGGGCCTTCCCTCCAAGGTACGACTCCCCGCCCGCCACGCAACCCCCGGAATTCACCCCTTTTTCAAAGCCCCTTCCACGGCTTCCCGCTTCGCCGCGACGACCGCGTCGAAGACCTCCCGCTTGGGCACGGACAGTTCGACCGCGACCGCCGCGATGGCCTCCTTGCGCCGCTCCCCGGCCTCCTCCCGGACGGCCACCAGCCGGGCCAGTTCGGCCGGGGTCAGCTCCTGGGGCGCGGCCGGCGGGGCGCCCGCGACCACGACGGTGATCTCGCCCCTGACGCCGTCCGCGGCCCAGGCCGCCAGCTCGCCGATCGGCCCGCGCTTGACCTCCTCGTAGGTCTTGGTGAGCTCGCGGCACACGGCGGCCGGGCGCTGCGGCCCGAAGGCCTCCGCCATCGCGGCCAGCGCCTCGGCGATCCGGTGCGGCGCCTCGAAGAAGACCATGGTGCGCGGTTCGGCGGCGACGGTGGCCAGCTGCCGGGCCCGGTCGCCGGTCTTGCGCGGCAGGAAGCCCTCGAAGGTGAAGCGGTCGACCGGCAGGCCGGACAGCGCGAGCGCGGTGAGCACCGCGGACGGCCCGGGCACCGCGGTGACCTTGACGTCGGCCTCGACGGCGGCGGCCACCAGCCGGTAGCCGGGGTCGGAGACGGACGGCATCCCGGCGTCGGTGACCAGCAGCACCCGGGCGCCGCCGAGGAGCGCCTCGACCAGCTCGGGGGTGCGGCCGACCTCGTTGCCCTCGAAGTAGGAGACGACCCGCCCGGCCGGGGTCACCCCGAGGGCCTGGGTGAGCCGGCGCAGCCGCCGGGTGTCCTCCGCCGCGATGACGTCCGCCGTGGCCAGCTCGGTGAGCAGCCGGGGCGGGGCGTCCGAGACGTCGCCGATGGGGGTGCCTGCGAGAACGAGTACTCCTGTCACGGGCCCCATCCTCGCAGCTCCGGGCCGCCGGGGCGTTTGGTGACGATTCGGTCAGCTTCCGAGGGACCGGTCACACGTACGAGGAGCGCCCCTACGATGTGGCGGATGAACGGCGACACGGCGGCGCAGACGCCCACGGGTACGGACCACTCCGCGCGGGGCGGTGTCGGCCTGCCGTCCCCCCGCTCACCGGAGTCACCCCTGACACCGGAGCCACCCCTGACACCCGCGCCCTGGCGGGAGCGCCTGGCCGGGTTCGGCTACCGGGCCCGCCCGACCGGCACGCTCACCGAGCGCCTCGTCCCGCCGATGCCGGACGGCCCCGGGGTGACCCGGCCCGACGTCGCGCAGTCCCCGCTGCTGCTGCGGCTGGGCCTGCGGCTGCCGCAGGGCCTCTGGTACTTCCTGTGCCGCTGGTCCGGCTGGCTGGGCCCGGTCGCGGTCGCGGTGTTCGCCGGGCTGCTGCGGTTCACCGGCCTCGGCCAGCCGCACGCGATCATCTTCGACGAGACGTACTACGCCAAGGACGCCTACGCGCTCTGGCACGGCGGCTACGAGATCAACTGGCCGGAGGACGCCAACACGACGATCATGACGCCGGGCGCGGCCGTGCCGTACCGCTCGACGCCGTCGTACGTGGTGCACCCGCCGGTGGGCAAGTGGATCATCGGCGCGGGCGAGCAGCTGTTCGGCATGAACCCCTTCGGCTGGCGGTTCGCGGTGGCCCTGCTCGGCACCCTGTCGGTGCTGATGCTGGCCCGGATCGCCCGCCGGATGTTCCGCTCCACCCTGCTGGGCTGCGTGGCCGGCCTGCTGCTCTCGGTGGACGGCCTGCACCTGGTGCTCAGCCGCACCGCCCTGCTCGACCTGGTGGTGATGTTCTGGATCCTCGCCGCCTTCGGCTTCCTGGTCCTGGACCGGGACCGCACCCGGGCCCGGCTCGCGGCCAGGCTCGGCGGGGTCGAGGACGCGGTGCTCGCCCAGCGGCTCCACCTGGGCTGGCGCCCGTACCGGATCGCGGCCGGCGTCTGCGTCGGCCTGACCTGCGCCACCAAGTGGAGCGGCCTGTACGTCGCGGCCGCGTTCGGCCTGATGACCGTGCTGTGGGACGTCGGCGCCCGCCGGCTGGCCGGCGCCCCGCGCCCGTACCTGGCCGTGCTGGCCCGGGACGTGGTGCCCGCCTTCGTGTCGGTCGTCGTGGTCTCGGTCGCGGTCTACGTGGCGTCCTGGTGGGGCTGGTTCGCCAGCAGCAACGCGCCCGGCCAGGGCGGCTGGGGCCGGGACTGGGCGGTCGGCCGCTCCACCGACTACCCGTGGATACCCGAGGGCCTGCGGGCCCTGTGGCACTACCACTCGACGGTCTACGAGTTCCACACCCACCTGACCGACCCGCACACCTACCAGTCGAACCCGTGGTCCTGGCTGGTGCTGGGCCGCCCGGTGTCCTTCTACTACGAGTCCCCCAAGCTCGGCCAGAGCGGCTGCACCGTCGCCGACTGCGCCCGCGAGGTGCTGGGCATCGGCACCCCGCTGCTCTGGTGGACGGCCCTGCTGGCGCTGGTCTACTGCCTGTGGCTCTGGGCCTTCCGCCGGGACTGGCGGGCCGGCGCGCTGCTGTGCGGCCTGGCCGCCGGCTACCTGCCGTGGTTCCTCTACCAGCAGCGGACGATCTTCCTCTTCTACGCGGTGGTCTTCGTCCCGTTCCTGGTGCTCGCCGTGACGATGCTGATCGGCGCGCTGATCGGGCCGGCCGGCGCCTCCCGGGACCGCCGGATCATCGGCTCGGCCGCGGCCGGGCTGCTGGTGCTGCTGATCATCTGGAACTTCCTGTACTTCTACCCGCTGTTCACCGGGCAGACCATCCCGCTGAGCGACTGGCGCGCCCGGATGTGGTTCAACAGCTGGATCTGAGACCCCCGTGACCAGCGGCGGAAGCGTCCGGGGAGGGCGCGCACACGGTCCCCCTCCAACCGTCCGAACCCGTCCACAACACGTACCAGATCCGTCACAAGTCCCCGGCGTTTCGTCGGCGCACCGATCCGCCCTGCCTAGGGTGGGGGGAGTACCGCGTTTCCGGCCCCGCCGGTTGCGCCCGGCCGCGAGACCCCTGGGGGATTTGCACCATGCGCAGTGGCGCGAAGATCGGCATCATCACCGGCGTGTCCATCGCCGTCCTCGCGGGCGGTGGCTACGGGGCCTACAGCCTGATGGGCGGGTCGGACTCCTCGTCCGGCGACAAGAAGCCCCGCACGGTGGTCGCCGAGCCGCCCACGGCCGACCAGGCGGCGAGCGGTGCGAAGGACTTCCTGGCGGCCTGGACCTCCGGCGACATCGCCAAGGCGGCCTCGCTGACCGACGACCCGGCCGCGGCCACCACGGCGCTGACGGCCTTCAGGGACCAGGTGAAGCCGAGCGCGCTGACCCTGTCCCCGGCCGGCCCGGCCACGCCGCAGGCCTTCGCCTCGGCGACCGGCACCCCGGCCCCGGCCAAGCCGACCGGCGCGGCCTCGGCGACCCCGTCCGCGGGTGCCACCGCCGGCGCCACCGACTCGCCGTCCGCCGCCCCCTCCCCCTCCGGGCCCACCGGCGTGCTGATGGGCTTCAAGGCCCGCGCCGAGTTCGCCGGCACCAGCCGGGTCTGGGACTACAACGGCTTCCTCGGCGTCGTGAAGATGAGCGACAACACCCCGGCCGTGCACTGGGCGCCCTCGGTGATCCACCCGCACCTGTCCGGCAACGAGACCATCGCCACCCAGCAGGTCTTCGCCCCGCCGTCCACCGTGGTGGACCGCAACGGCAAGGCGCTGCAGGGCGCCTCGCTCACCCCGGCGCTGATGGCCACCCTCCAGGACAACGCCCACAAGCTGCTGCCGCCGGACCCGAACAAGGACCAGGACGCGGGCAGCGCGGTGGTGATCACCGACCCGGCCGGCAAGACCGCCGCGGACAAGCTGTTCACCATCGTCGAGCCCAAGCCCGGCAAGCCGTTCAAGGTGACCATCGACAACACCCTCCAGGCCGCCGCCGAGAAGGCGATGACCGACCTGGGCGGCAAGCAGGGCTCCATCGTGGCCGTCGAGCCCAGCACCGGCCAGGTGCTGGCCTTCGCCAACGCCCCGGCCACCGGCCAGAACCGGGCCTTCACCGGCCTGCTCGCCCCCGGTTCGACGATGAAGATCGTCACCTCGACGGCCCTGCTGGAGTCCGGGCTCACCCCGGACAGCAACGTGGCCTGCCCGGAGAAGAGCAGCAACCCGGTGGCGATCCCGAACGACTTCCCCGGCGCCTTCCCGGACTACTCGCTCCAGAAGGACTTCATGGTGTCCTGCAACACCGCCTTCATCAACCAGGGCCTGACCAGCCTCAAGCCGGAGACGCTGTCCGGCACCGCCAAGGACGTGTACGGCATCGGCCTGGAGTGGAAGACCGGCCTGCCGAACGCCGACGGCAAGATCCCGGCGACCCCGGGCAGCAAGGACGAGCAGGCGATGAACTACATCGGCCAGGGCAAGGTCCAGATGAACCCGCTGGCCATCGCCTCGATCACGGCGACCGTCCAGAGCGGCGCGTTCAAGCAGCCGATCCTGGTCGCCGGCCTGCCCCAGCAGCAGGCGGCCCGGCAGATCTCGCCGGACGTCGCCGCCAAGCTGCGCGCGATGATGAACGCCACCGCCGTCGGCGGCACGGCCAGCCAGGTGATGGCCGGGATCACCGACAACGCGGGGGCCAAGACCGGCTCCGCCGAGGTCCAGGGCGCGTCCACCACCAACAGCTGGTTCACCGCCTTCCGCGGCAACCTCGCGGTCGCCGCCGAGGTCCAGGGCGGCGGCCACGGCGTGGACGCGGCCGGCCCGGCCGTGGCCTCGCTGCTCAAGTCCGGCAACAAGTGAGCACCTGAGTCCGGTACGCGAGGAGCCCGCCACGGACGACGTGGCGGGCTCCCGTGCGTGCGGGCCCGGTCAGCTCCTCGGCAGGGCGGGCCGCGGTACCTCCGGCGCGGGCCTGGGCGCCGCCGGGCGCCGGCTGCTCCAGCGCCGGGCCGCCAGCCGGGGCCAGATCACCAGGACGGCGGGCAGCGCCAGGTACCCGAACCGTCCGGCCGGGGCGAGCGTGAAGGCGATCGCCAGCCCGGCGGCCAGCAGGTCGGCGGCGGCGATCGCGGAGACCGGAGGCCGGGCCACCAGCCAGATCGCCACCCCGACCAGGGCCAGGGTCATCAGCGCGAGGGAGACGGTGTGCCCGGTCGGCCCGAAGCCGGCCAGCACCTTGCCGGGCAGCGGGCTGCCCGCCGGGGTGCGGATCGCGGTCATCCCGAGCGGGAAGCGCACCACCTGGTCGCGCAGCGCCTGCGGCTGGGTCAGGACGGACGGCAGCAGCACCGCCGCGCTCACCCCGGCCCCGATCAGCGCGGTACGGGCGGCGGGCCGCCGGCCGTACAGCCGCCACAGCAGCAGGACGGCCACCGGCAGGGCGGGCCAGGCGGTCCACTTGAGGCTGCAGGCGAGGGCGAGCACCAGCCCGGCGGCGACGGTGCGGTCCCGCTCGGCGAGCGCCATGGCCAGGCAGCAGACCCCGATCAGCGGCAGGTCGACGCCGCCGACCACCAGGGCCAGCGCTATCAGCGGCGAGGCGGTGAGGACGGCCAGCGGCAGCAGCGGGGCGCGATGGCCGTCGGTGCCGGGCCGGGTGGGCCGGAGCAGCCGCCAGGCGGCCAGCAGGCAGACCACGAAGGTGAGGGCGAACCAGATCCGGGCGTCCCCGGCGACCCGGGCGAAGGCGGTGGAGCTGCCGAGCAGCTGGCGCGGCAGTCCGAACAGGGACATCGCCGGGAGGTAGGGGTTGTAGTCGGTGACCACCACCGGGTGCGGGAGGTAGACGTCGCCGGTGGTGAGCATCAGGTGGGCCGAGCGTTCGACCACCATCACCTCGGACTGGTGGCGGCCGGTCACCGCGAGCAGCCCGAGCGGCGCCAGCACGGCCCCGAGCAGGGCGACCACGGCGGCGGCCTCGGCCGCGAAGCGGCGCGGCAGGGTGAGGCAGAGCAGCCCGGCCACCACGTAGGCGGGGGCCGCGACCAGGCCCCACAGCCGCTGGTTGGCCAGGTCGGAGACGAGCGGGAAGGCCGCGGCCCAGCCGGCCGCGATCAGACAGCCGAGCAGCTGCACCCAGCGCAGCGAGGCGAGCCGGGCGGGATTCCACCGAACGGGCGTGGGCGGGAAGGTGCTCTCACCACGCTGGCGGGGGAACGGGCGGCCGGTGGAGCCCGTCGGCGGCCGTCCGGGTCTGGGCGGCGGTTCGGCGTCGATGGTCGGGGCCGGCGTTCTGGAACGGCCGGTGAAGCGGCCGCGCGGGCGGGAGAAGCCGGGCGTGCGGGTGCTCACCATGGTGGAAGGTTATGGCGGCGAACCGGGCGCTGTCGCCACCGCCTCGGGCCCCGGTCGGGACGCTACGCGCGTAGGGCCGCCGGGTGTCGTACCACGCGGCGGCCCTTCACGATTGGATAACGGCCCGGCGGCCGACGCCCTGGTCAGCCGGTGCCGGTCCCGCTCGGGACGGCCGGCCGCTCGGCGCGCTCCAGGCGGGAGTGCTTGACGCTGTAGCCGAAGTAGACGACCAGGGCGACGGCGAGGGCGATCGCCCCGGCCCGGAAGGTGTCGGCGTGCAGGCCGGTGATCAGGTAGACGCAGAAGCCGACGCTGAGCAGCGGGACGACCGGGTAGCCGGGGACCTTGAAGCCGCGCGGCAGGTCGGGCTGGGTGCGGCGCAGCACGATCACGCCGATCGAGACCACCGAGAAGGCGATCAGGGTGCCCAGGCTGGTGATGTCGGCCAGCACGTTCAGCGGGATGAACGCGGCCAGCGCGCCCACGCCGAGCCCGACCACCAGGGTGTTCCAGACCGGGGTGCCGGTGCGCGGGGAGAGCTCGGCGAAGCGCCTGGGCAGCAGGCCGTCGCGGCCCATCGAGTAGAGGATGCGGGTCTGCCCGTAGATCACCACCAGCGTGATGCTGAAGATCGAGACGATCGCGCCGACCGCGAAGATCATCGCGGGCCAGCTCTGGCCGGTGATGTCCTGGAGGATCTGGGCGAGCCCGGCCTCCTGGCCGTCGAACTTCTGCCACGGCTGGGCGCCGATGCCGGCCAGCGCGACCAGGATGTAGAGCAGGGTCACCACGACCAGCGAGATGATGATCGCCATCGGCATGGTCCGGCGCGGGTTCTTGACCTCCTCACCGGCGGTGGACACGGCGTCCAGGCCGATGAAGGAGAAGAAGATGCTGGACGCGGCGACCTGCACGCCGCCGATGCCGAGCGGCATGAACGGGGTCAGGTTGCCGGAGTGGAAGCCGGTGAGCGCGACGCCGATGAACAGCAGCAGGATCACGATCTTGACCGCGACCATGGCGGCGTTGACCTTCACCGACTCGCTGACCCCGCGGATCAGCAGGAAGCAGACCATGGCGACCAGCAGCAGCGCCGGCAGGTTGAACCAGTGGGTGCTGTCCGGCGCGCCGGACAGCTGCTCGGGGATCTTGAACCCGAAGGCCAGGTCGAAGAACTTGTTCAAGTACTCGGCCCAGGTCACCGCGATGGCCGAGGCGGAGACGCCGTACTCCATCAGCAGGCAGATCCCGACGCCGAAGGCGACGCCCTCGCCGAGGGTCGCGTAGGCGTAGGAGTACGAGGAGCCGGAGACCGGGATCGCGGAGGCCATCTCGGCGTAGCAGAGCGCCGTGAGCCCGGCGGTGACCGCGGCGATCACGAAGGACAGGATGACCGCCGGACCGGCCGACGGCACCGCCGTGTTGAGCACGAAGAAGATGCCGGTGCCGATGGTGGCGCCGATGCCGATCGCGGACAGCTGCCAGAGCCCGATCGAGCGGCGCAGGTGGATGCCAGAGCGGCCGCCCTCCTCGGGTGCGCCGGCCGGAAGGCCGTGGCCCTCGCTCTCGGCGAGCAGGGTCGAGACGGGCTTGCGGCGCAGCAGACGCGCACCGAGGGTGTTGCTGGCCAAAACTGCTGTCCTTCTGGGCGGGGGAGGGTGTCCTGGTGGCCGGTCACTCCGAGTACTGGGGGGTGACTTCGGGGACCAACCGAACAAACATGGGACAGTACCCGGCAAAGGCGCCAGTGTCGCAAACAAACAATACCGATCCGCGCATTGTACGAATCGGCGCACCAGAGCTCACAAACCGGACACTTCGTACGCGGCGGATCTTCCGGGCATCGGATAAAAGACCAGGTCAGCACCCCTGTCCGAGTCAGCGGCCGAGTACCGCCCGCATCACCGAGCGGGCGATCGGGGCGGCCAGCGCGCCACCCGTGACGTCCGTGGCGTCACTGTCCGCGACCACCACCGCCACGGCGACCGGCGCCACGGCGGCCGAACCGGCCGGCGCGGCCCAGGAGATGAACCAGGCGTACGGCGTCCCGCTGTTGTCCACCCCGTGCTGGGCGGTACCGGTCTTGCCGCCGACCACCGCCCCGGGGATCCGGGCGTTGCCGCCGGTGCCGTTCTCCACCACGTCCGTCATCAGCTTCCGCAGCTGCCCGGCCACCGCCGGGGTCAGCGCCTGCCGGTACACGGCCGGCCCGCGCACCTCGACCACGGTGCCGTCGCCCCTGGTCAGCCGGTCCACCAGCCGCGGCCGCATCACCGTCCCGTCGTTGGCGACCCCGGCCGCGACCATCGCCATCACCAGCGGGGTGGCCGCGGTGTCGAACTGCCCGATCGAGGAGAGCGCCAGCTGCGCCGGGTCCATCGCGGTGTCGACGTTCGACCGGGCCGGGCGCACCGGCACGTCCAGCTTCGGGTCGTTGAAGCCGAAGCCCTCGGCCGTCGCCACCAGCCTCTCCACCCCCGTCCGCACCCCCAGGTGGCCCAGCACGCTGTTGCAGCTGGCGGTCATCGCCGCGTCCAGCGACAGCCCGGGCCGGTCGCAGGCCGCGCTGTCGTTCACCAGCGGCGTGGTCGTCCCCGGCAGCACGTACGGGAAGGGCGCGTCGGTCGGCGCGTCCGGGTCGGTCACCACCCCGGCCGCCAGCGCCGCGGCGGCGGTGACCACCTTGAAGGCCGAGCCCGGCGGGTAGGTCTGGCGCAGCGCCCGGTTGAGCATCGGCTGGTCGGGGTCGGCCTGCAGCCGGTTCCAGGCCGTCTGGTCGGCCCCCGCCGAGCCGGCGAAGTCGCCCGGGTCGTAGGAGGGGGTGCTGGCCAGCGCCAGGATCCGCCCGGTGGCCGGCTCGATCGCGACCACCGCGCCCTTCTGGTCGCCGAGCCCGCGCACCGCGGCCTGCTGGGCGGCCCGGTCGATCGTGGTGAGGACGTTCCCGCCGGGGCTGCGCCGGCGGGTGAGCGCGTCCCGGAGCGACCAGCCGGTCAGCCGGCCGTCGGTGCCGTTCAGCAGGCCGTCCTCGGTGCCCTCCAGCTGGCTGTTGCCGTACGCCTGGGAGGAGAAGCCGGTGACGGCGGCGTACGTCGTCCCGTCGGCGTAGGTGCGCTTGTAGGCGTACCGGCCGCCGGTGGGCCGGGAGCCGGTCACCGGCTGCCCGTCGACCAGGACGTCCCCTCGCGGCCGGGCGTAGCGCTCGACGACCAGCCGCTGGTTGGCGCTGTTGCGGTCCAGGTCCCGGGCCTCGAAGACCTGCACCCGGGTGGCCTGCACGCACAGCGCCCCGACCAGCAGCAGGCAGAAGGTGGCCGCCCGGCGCCCGGTGACCGAGATCCCGGGCAGCCCCTGCGGCCCGTTGCCCCGCGGCCCGAGGCCGGCCATCACCGCGCCTCCGGCCCGGCGCCGGGCCCCGGCTCCGGACCGGTCACGGGCGCGGTCCCGGGCGCGGTCACGGGGAGCGGCGCGGGCGCGGGGACCGGCCGCCGGGCGTCGTCGCTCATCCGCACCAGCAGCGCCACGATGATCCAGTTGGTCACCACCGACGACCCCCCCTGGGCGATGTACGGCATCGTCATCCCGGTCAGCGGGATCAGCGCCAGCACCCCGCCCGCCACCACGAACACCTGGAGGCCGACGATCGCGGCCAGTCCGATCGCCAGCAGCCGCCCGAACGGGTCGCGCAGCGCGATGCCGGTCCGGAAGCCGCGCGAGACCAGCACCGCGTACAGCAGGAACACCGCGAACAGCCCGGTCAGGCCGAGCTCCTCGCCGATGGTGGCGAGGATGAAGTCCGACTTGGCGGCGAAACCGATCAGCACCGAGTGCCCGTCGCCCAGTCCGGTGCCCAGCTCTCCGCCCCAGGCGAAGGCGAACAGCGACTGGGCGATCTGGTTGGCGCCCTTGCCCGCCGCGATCGAGCCCAGCGGGTCCAGCCAGTCCACCACCCGGCTGTGCACGTGCGGCGAGAGCCAGCCCACCGTCACCGCGCCGACCGCCGCCAGGCCCAGCCCGATCGCGATCCAGCCGGTGCGCGCGGTGGCCACGTAGAGCATCACCACGAACAGCCCGAAGTACAGCAGGGCCGTCCCGAGGTCGGTCTCCAGCACCAGCACCCCGACGAAGGCCGCCCAGATCAGCAGCACCGGCCCGAGCACCCGCCCGCGCGGCAGCTGCCAGCGCCAGACCCGGCGGCCGGTGAGCGCCAGCGCGTCCCGGTGCACCGCGAGGTAGGCGGCGAAGAAGACCGCCAGCAGGATCTTGGCGAACTCCCCCGGCTGGAAGGACAGCGGCCCGACCACGATCCAGATCCGCGAGCCGTACACCGGCGGGAAGAGGATCGGCAGCACCAGCAGGACCAGCGCCAGCAGCGCCCCGACGTGGGCGTAGCGGCGCAGCCGCCGGTGGTCGCGCACCAGCAGCAGCACGGCGGTGGACAGCCCCACCCCCAGGGCCGACCAGAGCAGCTGGGTGGAGGCGGCCTCCCGGCCGGGGGTGGCCCGGTCCAGGCGGTAGATCACCACCAGGCCGATCCCGTTCAGCAGCACCGCGATCGGCAGCAGCAGCGGGTCCGCGTACCGGGCCCGCAGGCGGACCGCGCCGTGCGCCGCCAGGGCGAGCACGCCGAGCGCCGCCCCGTACTGGGCGGCGTCGGCGGGCGCCCGCCCGTCGAGGTTCACCCCGACCTCGACGTAGCCGAACACGGCGATCAGGACGGCGGCCAGCACCAGCACCAGCTCGGTGGTGCGCCGGGGCCGCACCGGCCGGACCGGCCGGGCCGCGGATCTCGTCACGGCGGAGGGTGTCGCCACGGACCGTCCTGGGGGAGGCGGGAGTCGAAGGGGCCGACCGGGTCCGGACACCGGTGCCCCGGTTCGTCACCCTAACGAGCACTATCCATATATATCGACTCTTTGCCACGGTGTGTCCGCCTTTGCCACGACCGCGCCCGCCGCCCCTCACTCCGGCCGCCGCCCGGCCAGCACCGCCGCCCCCGCCCCGAACACGGCCAACAGCACGACGGAGAAAAGCAGTTCACCCCAGGGCACGGCCACCCGCCCGGTCCGGGCCGCCGTCACCACCCCGCGCACCGCCGCGTTGGCCGGCGAACCCGGCAGCACCAGCGCCGCCGCGGCCGACCCCAGCGCCGCCAGGATCCCGTACGGCGAGCGGACCAGCACCGGACGGTTGCCCAGCACCCCGGCCGACGCCCCCAGCAGCACGCAGACCACCGAGGCCACCAGCCCGGCCAGCAGCGCCCGGCCGACACCCGGCTCCCGCCCCGCCCCCGGGTCGGCCACCGCGCCGCCGACCCACCACAGCGCCGCCACCTCGCCCACCGCCAGCAGCAGCCCCGCCGTCACCGCCGCCAGCAGCGCCCCCAGGTGCACCCGCACCGGGCCCGCCACCGCCACCAGGCAGGCCCGCGAGGCCGGCGGCTCGGCCGTCAGCACACCGCGCACGCACCAGGCGCTCACCGGCACCAGCAGCCCCGCCCCGAACCCGAGCCCGCCCAGCAGCGGATCACCCGGCGTCACCCCGACCACCAGCACCAGCGCGAACGCCAGGAACGGCGGCAGCCAGGCGTGCGAGCGCACCAGCAGCTCCAGGTGGTACCGGGTCAGCGCCCCGACCTGCCCCATCACTCCTCCCCCCGCCGGCGCACCGCCAGCACCCGCAGCGCCGGGCGGCTCAGCAGCAGGCCGCGCAGCAGGGCGTCCGAGTGCCCGGCCGGCACCTCCAGCCGCACCGCCGTACCGTCCAGCGCGGTCACCACCGGCGCGCCGGGCAGCCGCCGCGGCAGCGGGGCACCGTCCGCGAGGTCCACCTCGACCTCCACCACCGGCCCCCCGTCCAGCACCGGCACCGCCTCCCCGACCGGCCGCAGCCCGCCGTCCGCGCCCACCCGGTAGGCGGCGCTGGTCCGCCCGGCCAGCCGGGCCGGGTCGTGGTCCACGAACAGCACCGCGCCACCCGCCGCCGCCCGCTCGGCGGCCGCGTCGTCCAGCACCGCCCGCGCCCGCGGGTCCAGCCCGGTCCAGGCCTCGTCCAGCAGCAGCACCCGAGGCTCGGCGATCAACGCCTGCACCACCGCCACCTTCTGACAGGTGCCCTTGGACAGCCGGCTCAACGGGGTGCCCGCCCGGTCCGCGATGCCGAACCGGTCCAGCCACTGCCCCGACCGCCGCCGCGCCTCCCCCGCCGACAGCCCGTGCACCCGGCCCACCCGCACCAGGTACGAGGCCGCGTCGAACGGCAGCGCCGGCGGGAACCGCTCCGGCACGTACGCCGCCGACCCGGGCCGCACCACCCGGCCGGTGCTCGGCCGCTCGATCCCGGCCGCCAGCCGCAGCAGCGTCGACTTGCCGCTCCCGTTCGCCCCGGAGATCCGCACCAACTCCCCCGGCCCCACGACCAGTCCGACGTCCCGCAGGACCCACCGCCCGCCCCGCCCGTACCGCTTGCCGACCGCGGTCAGCTCCATCCGCACCCTGCCTCCATCCGGTCCCCCGAAGGCTATCCAGCGCGGGTAAGGCCGACGTCAGCACCGCGTCCGGCAAACCCTGCCCCGCACGCCGGAGTTCACGCCGGGGCGGGCGGGTGCACCGTCCGGTCTCGTTTGGCCTTGACGAACTGATGATCCCTAGGATCGGCCGGGTGAATACCGGACGACGACCGAAGACCAGGCTCGGCAGCCTGCTGGCCGCCCTGGCGATAACGGGCGCCTCGCTGCTCCTCGGCCTGCCCGCCCACGCCGACGAACCATCAGCCGGCGCCTCCCCCGCACCGAAGGAGGCCCCCAAGGTCGACCTGATCCTGGACGTCAGCGGCTCCATGAACACCGCCGACATCCAGGGCAAGAGCCGCATCTCGGTGGCCCAGAACTCGCTGAACGAGGTGATCGACGCCCTGCCCGCGGAGACCGAGTTCGGCATCCGCACCCTCGGCGCCACCTACCCCGGCAACGACAAGAACATCGGCTGCCAGGACACCAAGCAGCTCTTCCCGGTCGGAAAGACCAACAAGGTCGAGGCCAAGACCGCGGTCGCCACCCTGCGCCCCACCGGCTGGACCCCGATGGGCCTCGCCCTGCGCGGCGCGGCCCAGGACCTCGGCAAGGGCGACGCCACCCGCCGGATCGTCCTGATCACCGACGGCGAGGACACCTGCACCCCGCCCGACCCGTGCGACGTCGCCCGCGAACTCGCCTCCCAGGGCATCCACCTGGTGGTCGACACCCTCGGCCTGGCGCACGACGACAAGACCCGTCAGCAGCTGCTCTGCATCGCCAACGCGACCGGCGGCACCTACACCGACGTCCGCACCCCCCAGCAGCTCACCGACAAGGTGAAGCAGCTGGTCGACCGCTCCAACGACACCTACACGGTGACCCCGTCCAAGACCGCCGGCACCGACAGGTGCGAGAGCGCCCCGGTGCTCACCCCCGGCGTCTACAGCGACCGGGAGAAGTTCTCCGAGCACCGCGTCTACAAGGTCCCGGTCAAGTCCGGCCAGGAACTGCGCGCCTCGGTCAGCGTCGGCCTCGACCGCGCGGTGGCCCGGGACTACGGCGTCCTGCTCCAGGCCACCAGCGCCGCCGGCCAGGAACTGGTCCGCGGCACCGACGCCGGCAGCGCCCGCGCCGACGTGATCTCCACCGGCCTGCGCTGGTCCACCAACGACTCCAAGGGCTACGTCACCGCGAGCCCCACCACCTCCGCGAAGGACAAGCCGGACACCACCGTCTGCCTGGTGGTCAGCAACTCGCTGGCCCCGCAGTCCGGCGTCCAGGCCGACCCCGGCATGCCGCTGGAGCTGACCGTGGACCTCGCCTCCGCCTCGCCCGCCCCCGAGGGCGCCGCCATGGGCCTCGGCCGCGGCTGGATCCTGCTGCTCACCCTCACCCTGGCCGGCCTGGTCCTCGGCCTGCTCGCCGGCTGGATCGCACGCTGGCGGATCGCCGTCTGGCGGGAGAACTGATCATGCGTACGACGATCCGCGGCGCCCTCGCCGCCCTCGCCCTGCTGCCCGCCCTCGCGCTGGGCGCCCCGGCCGCCTCCGCCGCCTCGCCGTCCCCGACGGCGACCGCGAGCGGCACCCCGGCCCCGGCCACCAAGGCCGGCACCTCCTTCCTGACCGCGGTCAACCTCTCCCCCGGCCAGGACGCCGATGTCGCCGTCTCCACCGGCGACTACCTCTACTGGGCGTTCGGCGCCTCCGAGGGCCAGACCCCGACGGTCAGCCTGACCGTCAACCTGGCCCCGGCCGCCGACCGGCACGGCCCGCAGACCTGGAGCGTCGAGGTCTTCGACGGGCTGCGCCGCCGCCAGGCCTGCACCGCCGGCACCCAGAACGCCACCGGCGACCAGAACACCACCTCGCTGGCGCTGAACTGCACCCTGCGCGAGGTCCGCACCTGGGCCGAGCCGTGGTCCGGCGACCCGCTGCCCGGCACCTACTACGTCCGGCTCTCGGTCACCGACGCCCCGCAGCCCGACCTCGGCCTGGCCGCCACCACCCAGCTGCACGTCGCCGCCAAGGGCAACGCCGACAACGCCCAGCCCGAGGGCGGCGCGCTCAAGGCGCCGCTGGTCCCGCCGGTCGGCGGCGGCGCGAGCACGGCCCGGGCCGCGGCCCCGGTCGCGGAGCAGGACCACTGGTACACCGGCTGGTTCTCCGGCTGGAACAGCCGCTGGTACTGGACCATCGGCGGCGGCTTCCTGGCCGCCCTGGCCGGCATCCTCGGCTACCACCTGACCCGGCACCCGCGCGGCCACCGCCCCGGCCACCACGGCGCCGTCCCGCCCCAGGGCTCGCACCACCAGCACGGCCACTACGCCGAGCGCCCGTAGTCCCGGCCCCACCCGTCGAGGGGCGGGCCGGCCCCATACCGCCGGCCCCCCACCCCGGCGGACATCGCAGGGGGGCGCCCCCCCGCCGGGAGGGTGTGGGCGGGGGCGGCGGCCCCCCCCCCCCCCCGGGGCCCCCC
>NZ_JBHZCY010000064.1:0-51238 GCF_042786665.1 Kitasatospora sp. NPDC059146
GTTCCGGACGGTGTCGTGACCGGCTTCGTCGGGGGGCGGGGGCGGCTTCGAGGGGGGTCGGGAGCGGCCCGGCTTCGTCGGGGTCCGGTGCGCTGCGAGGATGTGAGTTCAGGAAGTTCAGCCGGCCGAAGCGGGCCGGCCGGGGCCGCGGGGGACTACACCTGTATGGCGCCCCGGGAGAAGCAAGGGAGGAAGAACACCATGGTGGTCACGCTCGCCAAGGGCGGGAACGTCTCGCTCACCAAGGCCGCGCCGAACCTGACGCAGGTCCAGATCGGCCTCGGCTGGTCCGCCCGTTCGACCACGGGCGCACCGTTCGACCTCGACGCGAGCGCCCTGCTCTGCGGTGGCGGACGGGTGCTCGGTGACGAGTACTTCGTCTTCTACAACAACCTCAAGAGCCCCGAGGGCTCGGTGGAGCACCAGGGCGACAACCTCGTGGGCGGCGACGACGCGGGTGACGACGAGCTGATCCTGGTCAACCTGGAGCTGGTCCCGGCCCAGGCGGACAAGGTGGTCTTCGCGGTCTCGATCTACGAGGCCGAGGCCCGGCTGCAGAACTTCGGACAGGTGCGCAACGCCTACATCCGGGTCGTCAACTCCGTCGGCGGCGAGGAGATCGCACGCTACGACCTGTCCGAGGACGCGTCCAGCGAGACCGCGATGATCTTCGGCGAGCTGTACCGGTACGCGGGTGAGTGGAAGTTCCGCGCGGTGGGCCAGGGGTACGCCTCCGGCCTGCGCGGGATCGCGCTCGACTTCGGCGTCAACGTACAGTAAGGGCGTAAAACGGACTTATCGCACCGATCAACGATCAGATGATCACCGATCAAACGATCAAGAGAACAGAGGGCAGTGCGGGGGTGACCTGACCGGGCCCGGCCCGGTCAGGCGTCTCGGGACCAGGCCGCCCCCGACACGGCCAGAACCCGAAAGGTAGCCAACTCCCGTGTTCCTCCGCACATTCGGCTGGTCGTTCGCGATCACCGCCCTGGGCCTGATCGCGGCCGGACTGCTCTGGGGAGCCCAAGGCTTCGGCATCGTGCTGATCCTCTCCATCCTGGAGATCTCCCTGTCCTTCGACAACGCGGTGGTCAATGCCACGGTGTTGAAGCGGATGAACCCGTACTGGCAGAAGATCTTCCTGACGGTCGGTGTGCTGATCGCCGTCTTCGGGATGCGACTGGTCTTCCCGCTGCTGGTCGTCGGCCTCACCGCGAAGCTCAACCCCGCGACGGTGATCGACCTCGCCCTGCACTCCAACGCGACCCACGACGGCCTCACGTACGGCCAGTACCTGGAGGCGGCCAACCCGGCCATCGCGGCCTTCGGTGGCGTCTTCCTGTTGATGATCTTCCTCGACTTCGTGTTCGACGAGAAGGAGCACAACTGGCTCGGCTGGCTGGAGCGCCCGCTGGAGAAGGTCGGCAAGCTGGACGCCCTGTCCAGCGTCGTCGCCCTGGTCGCGCTGGTGCTGGCCTCGCGCTTCTTCGCGGCGGAGCACGCCGAAACCGTTCTGCTGGCCGGTGTGCTCGGCCTGGTCACCTACCTCGTCGTCGGCGGCCTCTCCTCGATCTTCGAATCGGGCCTGGAGGAGGAGGCCGAGCGCGAGGAGGAGGCGGAGAAGTCCGGCAAGTCCGTCGTCCAGGTGGCCGGCAAGGCCGCGTTCTTCCTCTTCCTCTACCTGGAGGTCCTGGACGCGTCGTTCTCCTTCGACGGCGTGGTCGGCGCCTTCGCGATCTCCAACGACATCTTCCAGATCACCCTGGGCCTCGGCATCGGCGCGATGTACATCCGCTCGCTGACCGTCTTCCTGGTCCGCAAGGGGACCCTGGACGACTACGTCTACCTGGAGCACGGCGCCCACTACGCGATCGGCGCGCTGGCCGTGATCCTGCTGGTCGGGATCAAGTACCACATCCCGGAGATCGTCACCGGCCTGATCGGCGTCGCCTTCATCGGGCTGGCCCTCCTCTCCTCGATGCTGCGCAACCGGCGCGAGGCGGCGGAGGGGGAGAAGGAACTCGTGGGCAGCGGGCAGTAGTCCGCCGCCCGCCACCCCCTCTCCGGCCGTAGGGCCGGGGAACGCGACGGCCGCCTCCGGGGATCCGGGGGCGGCCGTTCGCGTTGTTCCTGCGTTGTTCCTGCCTTGTTCCTGCGGGGTGCCGGGCGGGGGTCAGCCCAGCTGCTGCTCGATCGCGCGCAGCTTGCGCTCCAGCGAGTCCAGCTTCGGCATCGAGAGGGTGTCGTCGTCGGCCGTCAGGTCGATGGTCGAGCTGCGGTAGGACGAGGACGAGGACGAGGACGACGCCGAGCTGCCGGTCGAGCCGCTCGTGGAGCCGCTCGTGGAACCGCTCGTGGCGGAGGCGTAGGACGACCCGACGGCGGCACGCGGGCGGCGGCCGGCGTCCAGGGCGGAGCGGTCCAGCGTGCTCGCCGAGAGGGACGGGGTGGGGGAGAGGTACGGGTCGTGCGCGGTCGGGGCGGTGCGGTCGCTCTCGGCGGCTAGGGCAGGCTCCGTAGCGGTCTGGCCGTCTCCGGCCGCCGTGAGCGCGGGCACCTGACGCCCGCCGCGGGCCCGGGCGAGCATGCCGCCCTGGCGGGAGATCGCCTTCAACTCGGCCCGCTCGCGGCGGTCGGCGGAACGGGCGCGCACCTTGGCGTCCAGCTTCGCCTGGCGCTCCTCGCGCACCTCCTCGACCGCCTCGTCCAGACTGCGGACGTTCTCCAGCAGCATCAGCGACCAGGCCGCGTAGGTCTCGCGCGGGGCGCGCAGCCAGCGGACGATGCGGATCTGCGGCAGCGGACGCGGCACCAGGCCCTGCTCGCGCAGCGCGGCCTTGCGGGTCTGCTTGAGCGCCCGGTCGAACAGGATCGCCGCCGAGATCGACATGCCGGAGAAGAACTGCGGGGCGCCGGCGTGGCCCAGGCCGCGCGGGGCGTGCACCCAGTTGAACCAGGCCGAGGCGATCGCGAACACCCAGACCAGCAGGCGGGAACCGAGCGCGGCGTCACCGTGGCTGGCCTCGCGGACGGCGAGCACCGAGCAGAACATCGCGGCGCCGTCCAGGCCGAACGGGACGAGGTACTCCCAGCCGTTGGACAGGCCCAGGTTCTCGATGCCGAAGCCCACCAGGCCGTGGAAGGAGAGCGCGGCCGCGACGCCGGCGCAGCAGAACAGCAGGGTGTACGAGGAGATGCCGTAGATCATCTCCTTGCGGCGGCGGCGCTCCTCGCTGCGCTCCCAGGAATCGCCGGCCTCGTCGTGCTTCGTGCTCTTGAATCGCAGCGTCGCCATCAGGATGGCGATGAACAGCAGGGCTGCGCCGCCGACGACGGTCCAGACCAGCTGTATGGAGGTCAGGTTCATTGCGGGTCGGGCCTCGGGTTTCCGCAGGGGACAGGTTCACAGCGCGACACAGGTGGTCAGGTCCCGCGGGGCGGGTGTCGCCTGACGGTTCGTTCGTCGCCGCACGACGTGCCCACCGCGCCCGCGCAGGGGCGGACGGGACACCTGTGCGGCTAGACGATATCGCGTCCGAAGGGGCGGCATGTTACGGGAGGGCGGCTTCCCCGGGCCAATCGACCCACCGGTTCGGGTCGCGGGTTCGGGTTGCGGGTTCGGGTTGCGGGTTCGCGCTGCGGGTTCGCGCTGCGGGTGGGCGTCAACGGCCGGGCGGGGTAGGGAAAGGAGGAGTTCGGGTATCCGTCGGCCCGGTCGATGCCCGATCATGGACCGGCGGATCGTCCATGGACCGGCGGATCGTCAGACCGCCGCACGGAGGCAGGGGGAGAGGACTGGATGGTCTCGATCTGGGAGTACCTGCGCGGGGACAAGAGCTACACCTTCGACAACCCGGGCGGTCAGCACAAGGTCACGCTCACCAAGTCGGCGCCGCAGCACGCGATCACCGGCTCGGCCGCCACCACCGGCTACCTCTACGTCAACCTGCACTGGACCATGCGCTCGGGCGCCGTCCGGCCGAGCACCCGGGACACCCTCAAGCGGTTCTTCAGCCCGCGGATCCTCAGCCCGCTGGAGCCCGACTCGCCGGGCGGCAACGAGCAGCTGAACGTCGACCTCGACCTCGCCTGCATGTACGAACTCTCCGACGGCACCCGGGGCGTGGTGCAGCCGCTCGGTGAACTCTTCGGCGACCTGCGGGAACCGCCGTTCATCAAGCTCAGCGGCGACGACCAGTACGGGGCGCCCTCCGGCGAGACGATGTACGTCAACCTGGAGAAGAAGGACAAGTTCAAGCGGCTGCTGATCTTCGTCTACATCTACGACGGCACCCCGGCCTTCGAGCAGACCCACGCGGTGATAACGATCGTGCCGCAGACCGGGCCGCGGATCGAGATCAAGCTGGACGAACGGGCCCGGTCGGCGCGCTCCTGCGCGGTGGTGCTGATCGAGAACGCCGGGGACAACCAGCTGACCGTGCGCCGCGAGGTGCGGTACGTGAACGGGTTCCAGGCGGACATCGACCGGTTGTACGGCTTCGGGATGCAGTGGCAGCGGGGGTACAAGGGGCAGCAGCCGGGCGGGGGCGGGGACTGAGTCCCTGGCGGGGGCCGTGGTGTCGCCCGGGGCCGCGGTGTCGCGCGGGCGGCCCCGCCGGGCGGCCCCGCCGGGCGTCGGGCTCGGCGGGGCGGGGTGTGGGGCGGGTCCGGGGTGCGCGGTGGTTCCGGCGGTTCCGGTGGGGACGGCGCCGTGGGTCAGTGGTTCAGTGGGGCTGGAACTGCGGGCCCTGCGGGGGCAGCGCGAACTCCTCGGCGGGCGGGCCCTGGGTCGGTGCCGGTGCCGGGGGCTGCGGCGGGACGGGCGGCTGCTGGCCGGTGCCCGGCTGGTGCTGGGGGTAGCCGTACCCGGTGCCGGGCTGGTGCTGGGGGTAGCCGTAGCCGCCGGAGTGGGTGCCCGGCTGGGGCTGCTGCGGCGGGTACGGCTGGTGGGGCTGGGGGTAGCCGTAGCCGGTCGCGGGCTGGTGCTGGGGGTAGCCGTACCCGGTGCCGGGCTGGTGCTGCGGGTAGCCGTAGCCGCCCGACTGGGTGCCCGGCTGGTGGGCCGGGGGCTGGTGGGTCGGGGGCTGGTGGGTCGGCGGCTGGTGTGCTGGGGGCGCGGGCGGGGCCGGCGGGACGTTCGGGGGCACGGTGGGCGGGGCCACCGGCGGGGGCGGGGTGGCCGGGCCGTTCGCGGTGGCGGCCGCCGGGGCAGGGGCCGGGGTGGCCGGAGCGGCCGGGGGCTGGGCCGGAGGTTGGGTCGGGGACTGGGGGACGGCCGGGCTCAGGGTGAAGGTGCCGGGTTCGGGCCGGGCCTCGGAGCGCGGGTCGGGCAGCGGGGTGGCCCGCGGGTCGACCGCGCCGGTGGGGGTGGCGGTGGAGGCGGGAGCCGGGGTCGACCGGGCCGCGGCCGCGGCGGCGGCCTCCGCCTCGTCGTCGACCGTGATGCCGAAGTCGGTGGCCAGGCCGATCAGTCCCGAGGTGTACCCCTGGCCGATCGCCCGGAACTTCCACGAGCCGTTGCGCCGGTACAGCTCACCCGCGACCAGCGCGGACACGTTCTCGGCGTCCACGATCGCGAACTCGGCGAGCGGACCCGCGCCGTCACCCGTGGCGGCGTCGAACAGCAGCAGCCGCAGCCCCGGGACGGCGCGGAACGAGCCGCCCTCGGAGGAACCGGCCAGCACCACCCGGTCCACCTCGACCGGCAGCTTGGCCAGTTCGACCTCGACCGTGTCGATGATCTCGGCGCCGCCCGCGGTGTGCTGCTTGGGCAGGTGGCGGACCAGGCCGGAGGGGTGGCGGGGCTGGTTGTAGAAGACGAAGTCGGCGTCCGAACGGACCTTGCCGTCGGTGCCGAGCAGCAGCGCGGACGCGTCCACGTCCGGCGCACCGGGCGTGGCGCTCCAGCGCAGCACGGCGCGGACCGCCGCCGCCGGCAGTGCGATGTTGGCGCCCTTGGCCATCACGTGCGTCATAGCGGACCATCCTGCCCGTTCGCCACCCCTTCGGACAACGTGACCGGGACGGTCGGCGTGGGGGCGGACTTTGCCAAGACTTGCGTCGGATCGAGGTTTGCGGCGGGCCTTCGCTGACCGGCGAGTGGTCCGTTCGCGCGGGGCCGTTGCCCGCAGGATGATCGTTCCGGGTGGGTCGGGTGCCGGCCGGATGTTCCGGGAGTTCAGTGCCCCGACGCCGGGAACGGCCGGAAACCGTCCGTACGATGGGCCTTCGAACAGGCCCCCGGAGGCCGGTGGAGGGGAGTCCGCCGGCGGTGCGTCCAGGCGGAAACCGCGGGCCGGAGGCCGTCCGTCCGGTCGGCCAGCCCGCCGTCCAGCCCCGAGGAGAGCACCATGCGCCATTTCGGCCACCTCGCCGACGACGTCCGTGCCCGGCTGTTCCTGGAGCAGCCGCGGACGTTCACCGCGGGGAGCGAGCCCGCGGTGCTCGCCACCGCCCTCGGCGGTACCCTCTACAGCCCCGCGACCAGGCCCGCACTGGCCGCCGACATCCGCAAGCTGGCCGGGCAGGGCGTGGTGTCGATGGTGCTCTGCCTGGAGGACGCGATCGCCGACCACGAGGTGGACGCGGGCGAACGCAACCTGGTCGAGCAGTTGTCGGACCTGGTCAATGATTTCACCAATTGTGCACAGGATCATCCGCTTCTCTTCATCAGGGTCCGCACCGCCGAGCAGATCCTCGACCTGGCCGAGCGGCTCGGCCCGGCCGCCGGGCTGCTGAGCGGCTTCGTCCTGCCCAAGTTCACCCCGGAGACCGGCGGCGCCTACCTGGCCGCGCTCGCCGCCGCCGAGGCCGCCACCGGGCGGCGGCTGTTCGCCATGCCCGTCCTGGAGACGCCCGAACTCGCCCACCTGGAGACCAGGCGCGAACAGCTCTTCGGCATCGCCGGCCTGCTCGCCGAGCACCGCGACCGGGTGCTCGCCGTCCGGCTCGGTGTCACCGACCTGTGCTCCGCCTACGGGCTGCGGCGCTCACCCGACCTCACCGCCTACGACGTGGCCCTGGTCGCGGCCGTGATCGGTGACGTGGTCAATGTGCTCGGCCGGGCCGACGGCACCGGGTACACCGTGACCGGGCCGGTCTGGGAGTACTTCCCGGTGCAGGAGCGGATGTTCAAGCCGCAGCTGCGCCGCACCCCGTTCGCCGCGACGGCCGGCACCGCCCGGGCCTCCGGCGAGGAGGTCCGCCGGAGGATCATCGAGCACGACCTGGACGGGCTCATCCGCGAGGTCGAACTCGACCGCGCCAACGGCTTGTTGGGCAAGACCTGCATCCATCCCAGCCACGTCCCCGCGGTGCACGCGCTGTCCGTGGTCACGCACGAGGAGTACTGCGACGCGCGCGACATCCTGCGACAGGAGCAGGACGGCGGCGGGGTACTCCGCTCGGCGTACACGAACAAGATGAACGAGGCCCGGCCGCACCGCGCCTGGGCGGAGCGGGTGCTGCTGCGGGCGGAGGTCTTCGGGGTGGCCCGGGAGGACGTGAGCTTCGCGGAGCTCCTGTCCGCCTGCCTGTGCGGCTGACCCCGGCCCCTCGATCCGACCGTCATGACCCGACCCGATCCGACCCGGCATGACCCGACCCAGTACGACCCGACACGCGCGAAACCGATCGATCAGCACCACCGAAGGCGGGACCAGCAGTGAAGAGAGCAGAGACGGCGGCGGTGGCGGCGGAGGGCGGCTGGACCGGGCGCTGGGTCGCCGAGCGGGCCGGGATCGCGCTGACCGGATCGGAGCGCCTGCCCGAACTGGTCGGCCTGGCCCTGCGGTCCGGCAACCCCAAGCGGGCCCACCTGCTGGTCTCCAGCGTGCTCGGCAAGCACGTCCCGCAGCGGCCCGCCGTGGTGCACGGCGCCGGCCTCGAACTCGGCCGCCGGGTCCGGGAGCTGCTCGGCCCCGCAGAGGCCGGCCGGGCCGTCGTGCTCGGCTACGCGGAGACCGCCACCGGCCTCGGCCACAGCGTCGCCGACGGGCTCGACGCGCCCTGCCTGCACTCCACCCGCCGCCCCGTCCCCGGGGTGCCCCCGCTCGGCGGCTTCGAGGAGGAGCACTCCCACGCCACCGGGCACCTGCTCCTCCCGGCCGACCCCGAACTCCTCTCGGGTGACGGTCCGTTGGTGCTGGTGGACGACGAGCTCTCGACCGGCCGGACCGTCCTCAACACCATCCGCGAACTGCACCGCCGCCACCCGCGCGGCCACTACGTGGTGGTCGCCCTGGTCGACCTGCGCTCCGCCGAGGACCGGCACCGGCTCGCCGCGGCCGCCGCCGAACTCGGCGCCCGGCTCGACGTGGTGGCCACCGCGAGCGGTGGCGTCGACCTGCCCGAGGACATCGTGGCCCGGGCCGAGCGGCTGATCGCCGCCGTCCCCCCGGCCGCCCCGCCGCCGGCCGTCGAGCCCGCCCCGCTGGTCCGGGTCGAGCTGGACTGGCCCGCCGGGCTGCCGGACGGTGGACGGCACGGCTTCACGGCGCACGACCGCGAGCGGCTGGACGCCGTACTGCCCGCTCTGGCCGGGCAGTTGGCGCAGGCGCTGGGTGCCGGCGCCGGGCCGGCGGACGGTGCGGCGGTGGGTGCCGGCGCGGCGGTCGGTACGGGTGCGGCGGTGGACGGTGCCGAGCAGCGGCGGGTCCTGGTGCTCGGCTTCGAGGAGCTGATGTACGCGCCGCTGCGGCTCGCCGAGGCGCTCGCCCAGCGGTTCGGCGGCGACCGCATCCGCTACTCCACCACCACCCGCTCGCCCGTCCTCGCCGTGGACGACCCCGGCTACGCCATCCGCACCCGGCTGGTCTTCCCGGCCCACGACGACCCGCAGGACGGCGGCTCGCGCGAGCGCTACGTCTACAACGTCGCCCCCGGTGCGGACGGGGCCCGCCGCTTCGACGCCGTGGTGCTGGTGGTGGACGACGTAGCCGATACCCCGGCCCTGCACCAGGGGGAGTACGCGCTGCTGCGCCAGCTGCGGCAGGTGACCGACCGGGTGGTCCTCGCGGTACTCCCCTCGTACCGCCCGGTGCTGCCTGCCGCGCCGCCCTCCCCGCCGTCCTCCGCGCCGTCCTCCCCGCTGCCGGCTGCGCTGCCGACTCCGCTGTACGGGCCGGAGTTCTCCTCCTACCGTCCGGAGGAGGTCGCCTGGCTGCTCAAGGACCTCTCCGACGTCCCGCTGGAGGCCCCCACCGAGGAGCGGGAGGAGGCCGTCCAGCACGGCGGCGCCCACTACGCCGAGTCGCTGCCGGTCGAGTACTGCCCCAGCCCCGAGTACCAGGAGCTGTTCCACCAGGCGCTGCGCGGTTCGGCCCGCCGGATGGCGCTCGCCGTCGGCACCGTCGCCGAGACCCTGCTGCGCGAGCGGGGGCCCGGCCTGGTGCTCGCCTCGCTGGCCCGGGCCGGCACGCCGGTCGGCATCCTGGTCCGCCGCTGGCTGGCCTTCGCCCACGGCCTGTCCGTGCCGCACTACGCGGTGTCCATCGTCCGCGGCCGCGGCATCGACCAGGTCGCGCTGCGCTATCTGGCGGCCCACCACCGGGCGTCCGACGTAGTCTTCGTGGACGGCTGGACCGGGAAGGGCGCGATCACCCGCGAACTCACCGACGCGCTGGCCGGCACCGGCTTCGACCCGGACCTCGCGGTGCTCGCCGACCCGGGCCGCTGCGTCCGGACGTACGGCACCCGGGAGGACTTCCTGATCCCCTCCGCCTGCCTCAACTCCACGGTGTCCGGGCTGGTCTCGCGCACCGTACTGCGGGCCGGACTGATCGGCCCCGGAGACTTCCACGGCGCCAAGCACTACGCCGACCTCGCGGGCGGGGACGTCTCGGAGGCCTTCCTGACCGCAGTGGCCGACCACTTCGGGGAGGTCCGCGCCCTCGCGGTCGAGGCGGCCGGACGGCTCGCCGCCGACCCGGACCGCACGCCCGACTGGGCCGGCTGGGCCGCCGTCGAGCGGATCAGCGCCGAGTACGGCATCGACAACATCAACCTGGTGAAGCCCGGCGTCGGCGAGACCACCCGGGTGCTGCTGCGCCGGGTGCCCTGGCGGGTGCTGGCCCGGCGCGGCGCGGGCACCGACCTCGACCACGTACGGCTGCTCGCCGCCCAACGCGGCGTCCCGGTCGAGGAGGTGGACGGGCTGCCGTACAGCTGCGTGGGCCTCATCCACCCCCGCTACAGTCGGGGCGCGACGGGGGAGAGCGGACGGGCCGTGACGGGGAGGGAGTCCTGATGGGTGCCGTGGACGGTACGGGTGGCGGTGCGGGTGGCGGTGCGGGCGGTGCGGGCAGTGCAGGTGGTCCGGGCGGAGCGGGTGGTCCGGGCGGTGACGAGGGTGGCGTGCTGGTGGCCAGCGACCTCGACCGTACGCTGATCTACTCCGAGCGGGCCCTGGCCCTGGCCGGCCCCGACCGGCTCGCGCCGCGGCTGCTCTGCGTCGAGGTGCTGGACGGCCGCCCGCTGTCCTTCCTGACCGAACGGGCCGCCGCCCTGCTGGTCGAACTGGGCCGCCGGGCCCGCTTCGTACCCGCCACCACCCGGACCGTCGAACAGTACCGACGGGTCAACCTGCCCGGACCGACGCCCACGTACGCGATCTGCGCGAACGGCGGGCAGCTGCTGGTGGACGGCGAGCCGGACCGCGACTGGCGCCGCGAGATCACCGCGCGGATCGCCGCCGGCGCCGCCCCGCTGGACGAGGTGGTGCGCCAACTCGCCCTGAGCGCCGACCCGGAGTGGACGCGCAAACGGCGGGTCGCCGACGAGCAGTTCGCCTACCTGGTCGTCGAACGCGACCGGCTGCCCGACGGCTGGCTGCCCGAACTCACCGGCTGGTGCGCCGAACGCGGCTGGCGGGTCTCACTACAGGGCCGCAAGGTGTACGCCGTGCCGCAGCCGCTCACCAAGAGCGCCGCGCTCGCCGAGGCCGTCCGCCGCAGCGGCGCGCACACCGTCCTGGCGGCCGGCGACTCCCTGCTGGACGCCGACCTGCTGCTCGCCGCCGACGCCGGGTGGCGGCCCGGGCACGGCGAACTGGCCGACGGCGGATGGACGGCCCCCGGCGTCACCGCCCTGGCGGAGGTGGGGGTGGCGGCGGGGGAGGAGATCGTCCGCCGGTTCCTGGCGGCGGCCACCGCGGCCACCGCCTCGGTCATGCCCGCCGACCCCGTCGTCGCCGGTTAGCCGTCGGTCGCCACCGGTCCTCCTCGGTCAGCCGCAGCACCCGCCGCCGCAGCAGCCGCCCCCGCCCCCGCTCGGGGCCTGCTGCGGCGCGCCGCCCGCCGCGCCGGTGACGGCGACGGTGGACAGCAACTTCACGGTGTCCGGGTGGCCCTGCGGGCAGACGGCGGGGTCGTTGGCCTGCGCCATCGCGCGGCGGAGCTCGAAGGTGGCGCCGCAGGAGCGGCAGCGGAAGTCGTAGCGTGGCATACCGGCAGGGTACCGACCGCGCTCAGCGCTGCGGGCCAAGATCCCCGCGGATCATGCCGATCACCCGCGCCGCCGTCTCGCGCACCGCCGCCAGCTCGGTCAGGAAGTGCCAGTAGTCGGGGTGCCGGCCCGAGGCCTGGAGGGTCTCCAGCGCCCGGTCCAGTCGGGCCACCGCCTCGTCCAGCGGGCCGGCGTGCCGCGGGTCCGGCGCGGTGCGGCCCGCCATCGCCAGCCGCTGGGCGTCCCGGACGGCGAAGCGGGCGCGCTCCACCTCCCGGTTCGGGTCGTGCTGCACCTCGTTCAGCTGCCGCAGCCGGTCGTTCACGGCCTGCACCGAGCCGTCCGCGGTCTCCAGCAGCGCGCGGACCGTACCGATCGCGGCCGTGGCGTCCGCCCACCGCTGCTCGTCCCGGGCCCGGGCGGCCTCGGCGAGCTTGCGCCCGGCGGCCCGGCCCGCCTCGGCGACCTGCTCGGGCACCCGCTGGAGGTCCTGCCAGCAGGCCGTGCTGAACCGGCGGCGCAGCTCGCTCAGCGCCGGATCGACCGTCTCCGCCTTGGTCTCCAGCGCCTGGATCCGGGTCCGTAGGCTGGACACCCGGCGGTCCAGCTCCCGGGCCCGCTCGGGCAGCTGGGCGGCATCGGCGGTGATCGCCTCCGCCCGCCGCCGCACCTCCTCGGCCCGCTGCAGCGTGGCCGCCACGCCGTGCCGCGCCGCCCCCTCGTTCAGCCGCCCCAACTCCGGCGCCAGCTCGGCCAGCCGGGCCGCCAGGTCGTCCGCCCGCAGCCCGGCGCCGCGCACCTCGTCCAGCGTGGTGGTCGCCCGCAGCAGCGCGTGCTTGGCCTGCTCCACGGCCGGTGTGACCCGCATCAGCTGCTGCTCGGCGTGGAGCAGGGTCGGCTGGAGGCGGCGCAGGAAGTCGGTCAGCTCGGCGCGGGCCGAGCGGAGCTGGCCCTGCACGTCCACCAGCAGCCGCCGGGCCTGGGCCACCGAACCGGCGTCCAGGTCCTCCCGCTCCAGGTCATGGGCGTCGAGCGCGGCCAGGTAGTTCACCGTGACCTGCTCGACCCGGCCGGAGATCGCCGGCAGCTCGGCCAGCACCCGCTGCGCCGCCGCACCCTCCTCGACCGCCCGGACGGTCTCCACCGCCAACCGGAGCTCGCGCTGCGTCTCGTCCAGCTCGTAGAACGCCTCCTGCGCCGCGGCCCGCGCCTCCCGCGCCTCCGCCCGCACACCGTCCCCGGCACCCCGTCGCCCCCACCAGCCGCCACTGCCCGCCGACGCCAGCCCGACCGCCCCCAACGCACCCGCCAGCACCACCGGCAACACCAGCGCGTCGCCCAGCGCACTCCCCGCCCGACGCCGCCCCCGCCGCCCGCTCCCGCCGGCCACCGCCACTGCGCGCTCCCTCTCCGACCCGCTGATCCGCGCCCATTCTCCCCGATCCCCCCGCACCACGGGCAGCCCCCTCCCACCACCCCACCCCGCCCGCACCACACCACCCCGCCGGACCAGGTACCCTAGGCACTCGTCGTACGCCCGAAGGGCCACGACCGGGGGCGCGTAGCTCAGTGGTAGAGCGCTGCTCTTACAAAGCAGATGTCGGCGGTTCGAAACCGTCCGCGCCCACCCCGTGAACAGCTGAAACGCGCACTGCGGCCCAGGTCAGGAGCATGATTCCGACCTGGGCCGCAGTCGTTCCGGCAGGCTGACAGCAGTCTTGGACGGTTTCGATGCGCGAGTCCGACGCCTGAATCTCTCCTAAACGATCTCGGGGAGCCGGGGGCCCGGTGCCGGCTCAGGCAGGGGAGGCGCTCCCGGTCGGTGGTGCGAGGTGAGGGGCTCCACCTCGGGGTGGACGGGGGTGGAGCGGGGGTGGCTCCACCCGGGGGTGGTGGTGGGGTGGTGGGGTGGGGCGGAGGCTTGCGGGATGGGAGCTCTGCAGTCGGTATTGGGTGTGGTGACCGGGACGTGCGTGGCGATCTTCTGCGTGGCCTGGGTCGCGGGTGTCGTCTACTTCGCTGTGGTGGGGAGGTCCGGGTTCCGGGGGTGGTTGGGCGGGTTGCGCCGTTCGCTGTTGCGGCGGGTCCTGTTGGGCGTCGGGGTGTACGTGGTGCTGGCGGTGGTGGACCGGACTCAGGGGTTCTGGCGGGAGTTGAGGTTCTGGCAGCCGGAACTCGCTGTGCTGGGCGGGGTGTTGGTGGTGGCGTCGACGGCTTTCCTGCTGTGGGCCCGGTGGGTGCTGGGCACGATGTGGGCGAGTGTGCCGGCCGTTCAGGAGCGGCACGAGCTGCGGACCGACGGGCCGTACGGGCTGGTGCGGCACCCGATCTACACCGGGCTGCTCGGGCTGGTCGGCGGGGGCATGCTGGCCTGCGGCTTCGGGGTGTGGGTCGCCTATCTGCTGGTCGTCGTCCCGTGGTTGCTGCTGAGGGTGCGGGCCGAGGACGGGATGATGGCCGGCCTGTTCGGGGCGGAGTACGAGGGCTACCGGGCCCGGGTGCCGGCGCTGGTTCCGCGGGGGTGGCACCGCCCGGGTCCCTCCGGGAGTTGAGGGCGTCCCCGGGGCGCCGGGGCGGGGGCCTGCTGTGGTAGGAGAAACGGGTGACTACCAAGGCTTTCGATGCGGTGCTGTGTGATGTGGACGGTGTGATCCGGTTCTTCGACGGGGCCGGGGTGGCCGCGCTGGAGCGGGCCGCCGGGGTGGAGGAGGGGAGCACGGCGGCGGTCGGGTTCGCGCCGGTGAACGACCTGCCCTTGTTGCTGGGGCGGATCGGCCGGGCGGAGTGGGTGGACTCGATCGCGCGCGGGTTGGCCGGCCGGGTGTCGGAGGAGGCGGCCCGGGGCCTGGCGGAGGCGTTCGCGCACTCGCCGTTCTGGGCGGACGAGGTCGTGGTGGAACTGCTGCGGCGGGTGCGGGAGCACTGTCGGGTGGTGCTGGTGACCAATGCGACGGTGTGGCTGGACGAGGACCTGGCGTTCCTGGGGCTGACGGACCTGGCGGACGAGGTGGTGAACAGCTCCCGGGTGGGCAGCGCGAAGCCGGACCGCCGGATCTACGAGATCGCCGCCGGGCGGGCCGGGGCGAGGCCGGAGCGGTGCCTGTTCGTCGACGACCGGCAGGAGAACGTGGACGCGGCGGTGGCACTGGGGATGACCGGGGTGCTCTACCGGGGCCCGGAGGACCTGCGGCGGGCGCTGGCACCGCTCCTGGGGTGACTGGTGACGGGTGATGGGGACGGGTGACCGGTGGCGGGGCCGCAGGGGCCGGGCGAGGATCGGGGGGGACCGTACGGACCCCTGAGGGCGGTGGGCGCGGATGGCGGAGCGGACGGGGGAGGCGGGGGAGACCCGGGCGGAGCTGTCGGCGCGGTTGAACTGGTTGCGGGCCGCCGTGCTGGGCGCCAACGACGGCGTGGTCTCGACGGCCGGGATCGTGACCGGTGTGGCGGGCGCGGCCGGGTCCCGCGCCGCGCTGCTGGCGGCGGGGGTGGCCGGGCTGCTGGCGGGGGCGATGTCGATGGCGGCCGGCGAGTACGTCTCGGTCAGCACCCAACGGGACACCGAGCGGGCCGCGTTGGCGAAGGAGCGGCGCGAGCTGGCGGAGGACCCGGAGGGGGAGCTCGACGAACTGACCGACTACTACCGGGACAGCGGGCTGGCCGACGGGCTGGCCCGGGAGGTGGCCACGGCGCTGACCGAGCGGGACGCGTTGGCGGCCCACGCGCAGACCGAACTCGGCATCGATCCGGAGGCGTTGACCAATCCCTGGGAGGCGGCGCTGGCGAGTGCGGCCGCGTTCACGCTGGGTGCGCTGGTGCCGCTGCTGGCGGTGCTGCTGCCGCCGGAGTCCTGGCGGCTGGGGGTGACGGTGGCCGCGGTGGTGCTGGCGCTGACGGCCTCGGGCTGGACGAGTGCCCGGCTCGGCGGGGCGGGGGCGGGGCGGGCGGTGGCGCGCAACGTGGCGGGCGGGCTGCTGGCGATGGCGGTGACGTACAGCGGCGGGGTGCTGCTGGACCACGTCACCGGCTGAGGCGCCCGTCGGTTGCCCCGCCCGTCGGCCGTCCCGCCCGTCGGCTGCCGCGCTCGACGGGCAGGCTCCGGCGGCCTGTGTTTGTGTGGCTGCAAACCGCTTGGGAGAGGTGAACCATCGTGACCATGCCCCCGTTCGGATCGAACGACCCGTTCTCCGACCTGCTCAGCCGGTTCTTCGGGATGAGTCCGCTGGCCTCCCCGCCCGCCGTGCAGCGGGTGCCGATCGGGCGGCTGCTCAGCGAGTCCTCCCAGGAGCTGCTGGGGCTCGCCGCGCAGCGTGCGGCCGAGGACGGCAGCAGCGACCTGGACACCGCGCACCTCGCCTGGGCGGCCACCCGGGTGGAGCCGTCCCGGCGGATGCTGGAGCGTGCGGGCATCGACCCGGACCGGCTCTCCGGGGACCTGGAGCACGCGCTGCCCTCCGGCAACCCGGAGGCGCTGGACGGGCGGCCCGCGCTGACCCCGTCGGCCAAGCGTGCGCTGCTCGCCGCGCACGCCCGTTCGCAGGCGGTCGGCGCCTCGTACATCGGCCCGGAACACATCCTCGGTGCGCTGCTGGAGCAGGAGCGGTCCGGTGCGGGGACGGCGCTGCGCAACGCGGCGCCCTCGCAGGAGGCGTTGAAGTCGGTGCTGGACGGGCGGGGCACGGGCGGCGAGCGCAGCAGCACGGGCGGGCACCCGAGCGACACCCCGACCCTGGACGAGTACGGGCAGGACCTCACCGAGGCGGCGCGCGGGGGCCGGTTGGACCCGGTGGTCGGGCGGGCCGAGGAGATCGAGCAGACCGTGGAGATCCTCTCCCGGCGGACGAAGAACAATCCGGTGCTGATCGGGGAGCCGGGCGTCGGCAAGACCGCGATCGTCGAGGGCCTGGCCCAGCGGATCGTCTCCGGGGACGTCCCGCAGAGCCTGCGGGACAAGCGGGTGGTCACCCTGGACCTGACCGCGCTGGTGGCCGGCTCCAAGTACCGGGGCGAGTTCGAGGAACGGCTGAAGAAGGTGATCGACGAGGTCACGGCGGCCGAGAAGAGCGTGATCCTCTTCCTGGACGAGCTGCACACCGTGGTCGGCGCGGGCGGTGGCGGCGAGGGGTCGATGGACGCCGGCAACATCCTCAAACCGGCCCTGGCGCGCGGGGAGTTGAGCGTGGTCGGCGCGACCACGCTGGACGAGTACCGCAAGCACGTGGAGAAGGACGCCGCGCTGGAGCGCCGCTTCCAGCCGGTGCTGGTGCCGGAGCCGAGCGTCGAGGAGACGATCGAGATCCTCCGGGGGCTGCGCGACGCGTACGAAGCGCACCACCAGGTGCGGTTCACCGACGAGGCGCTGGACGCGTCGGCGACCCTCTCCGACCGGTACGTCAGCGACCGCTTCCTGCCCGACAAGGCGATCGACCTGCTGGACCAGGCCGGCGCCCGGGTGCGGCTGCGCAGCCTGAGCGGCTCCACCGAGTCGACCTCGGTGCAGGACCGGATCACCAAGTTGAAGCGGGAGCTGGACGAGGCGGTCGCGGACGAGGAGTTCGTCCGGGCCGCCAACCTCAAGTCCGAGCTGCGGCGCACCGAGGACGAGCTGGCGGCGATCGCCGAGTCCCGTGAGGAGGTCGTCGACGTGACCGCCGACGACATCGCGCAGGTGCTCTCCTCCCGCACCGGCATCCCGGTCGCGGAGCTGAACGCGACCGAGCGGGAGCGGCTGCTCAGGCTGGAGGACCACCTGCACGAGAAGGTGATCGGCCAGGACGAGGCGGTCACCGCCGTCGCCCAGGCGGTGCGCCGCGGCCGCGCCGGAATGGGCGACCCGGACCGGCCGACGGGCTCCTTCCTCTTCCTCGGGCCGACCGGTGTCGGCAAGACCGAGCTGGCCAAGGCCCTGGCGGCGCTGCTGTTCGGCGACCCGGACCGGATGATCCGCTTCGACATGAGCGAGTTCCAGGAGAAGCACACCGTCTCCCGGCTGGTCGGCTCCCCGCCCGGGTACGTCGGCTACGAGGAGGCCGGGCAGCTGACCGAGGCGGTCCGCCGCAAGCCGTACAGCGTGCTGCTCTTCGACGAGGTGGAGAAGGCGCACCCGGACGTCTTCAACCTGCTGCTCCAGGTGCTGGACGACGGGCGGCTCACCGACTCCCAGGGGCGTACGGTCGACTTCCGCAACACCGTGGTGATCATGACCAGCAACATCGGCTCGCAGCGGATCCTGGACCACTCGGGCAACGTGGACGAGATCAGGGACGACCTGATGCGGGACCTGCGCCGGCAGTTCCGGCCGGAGTTCCTCAACCGGATCGACGAGGTGATCGTCTTCCACGCGCTCACCCGGAAGGACCTGCTGTCGGTGGTCGACCTGCTGCTGGAGCGCAGCCGGCGGCGGCTGCGGGCCCAGGACGTGCGGCTGGAGGTCACCGAGGCGGCCAAGGAGTACCTGGTCAACCGCGGCTACCAGCCGGAGTTCGGGGCCCGGCCGCTGCGCCGGACGATCCAGTCGGAGCTGGACAACCGGATCTCCAACCTGCTGCTGGACGGGACGGTGCGGGAGGGGGACACGCTGATCGCGGACGTCGGTGACGGGGAGCTGACGGTGACGCTGGCGCGGCCGGAGGCGTCGGCGGCCGTCGCGGAGGCGTCGGCGGGGGCGCAGCCGGAGGAGTAGCCGGGGGCGCCAGCAGGGGGAGTAGGGGGAGGCGCGGGCGGAGGGGTAGGCGCAGGGTGCGGGCGGCCGGGGCAGGGAGCTGACCGGTTCGGGCGTACTCCAGCGGGAGTACGCCCGAACGCCACCGGTGGAGGACGCGCCGGGGCCGGGCGCGGGTCTAGCCTTCCGGGCATGATGCCGCCCACGTCCCCACCGCCGGAGCAGGGGCCGCCCTCCCCGGAGGCGCCGCCCGAACCGTGGCGCCCGCCGTGGGCGCGGGGGGCCCGCTCGGGCCTGCCGGTGCGGCTGGCGGCGGCGGCCGCCGTGGTGCAGGTGGTCGGGTCGGGGTTCGCCGCCCGCCACCAGGACGGCCGGGCCCCGCTGGACGCCGTCGGCTACCTGCTGTTGCTGCTCGGCCCGGCGCTGCTGGCGGTGTTCGGCCGCCGTCCGGTCGCCGCGGTGGCGGGGACGTCGGTGGTCACCGCCGGGTACCTGGCCGCCGGGTACCCGTACGGCCCGGTGTTCGTGAGCTGGGTGATCGCCTGCTGCTTCGCGATCGGCTACGGACACCGCCGGGCGGCCTGGACGGGGGTCGCCGGGGTGTACCTGGTGCACGTCCTGATGTCCTTCGTCCTGCCGGACGACTGGCAGCGCGCCGCCAAGCCCCGGTTCGTCTGGCAGGTCGAACTCGGCCTGCTGGCCTGGCTGCTGCTGATGCTGGCGGTCGCCGAGCTGATCCGCTTCCGGCGCGAGCGGATCGCCGCCCACCGGGCCTACCGGCAGCAGCTGGAGCAGCGCCGGGCCAACGAGGAACGGCTCAGGATGGCACGGGAGTTGCACGACATCCTGGCGCACAGCCTGTCCCTGATCAACATCCAGGCCGGGGTCGCGCTGGCGCTGCTGGACCGGCGGCCGGAGGAGGCCCGCACGGCGCTGGTCACCATCAAGTCGACCAGCAAGGAGGCGCTCGGCGAGGTCCGCCAGGTGCTCGCCACGCTGCGCGGGCCCGACGCCGCGCCGCGCGGGCCGGCCCCCGGGCTGGGGCGGCTGGACGAACTCACCGAGCAGGCCGACCGGGTGGGGCTGGCGGTCGAGGTGCTCGAGGACGGCGTCCGCCGCCCGCTGTCCGCCACCGTCGACCTGACCGCCTTCCGGATCGTCCAGGAGGCGCTGACCAACGTGATCCGGCACTCGGTGGCCCGGGAGGCGGTCGTGGTGCTGGACTGGCGGGACACCGCCGTCCTGGTGGTCCGGGTCGAGGACCCTGGGCCCGCGGTGGTCGCGGACGCCGGCGGGTCGGGCAGCGGGCTGGTCGGGATGCGGGAACGCGCCTCCGCGTTCGGTGGCACCATCACGGCGGGGCCGCTGCCCGGCGGCGGCTTCCGGGTCCGGGCGGAGCTGCCGACACCGAAGGCGGAGAGCGATTGATTCGGGTACTGCTGGCGGATGACCAACTGCTGGTCCGGGCGGGCTTCCGGGCCCTGCTGGACCTCCAGGACGACCTCACCGTGGTCGGCGAGGCGGACGACGGCGAGGCGGCGCTGCGGCTCGCCCGCGAACTGCTGCCCGACGTCGTGCTGATGGACGTCCGGATGCCCCGGATGGACGGGCTGGAGGCCACCCGGAGGATCGCCGGGGATCCGGCGCTGTCCTCCGTACGGGTGGTCGTGCTGACCACCTTCGAGCTGGACGAGTACGTCTTCGAGGCGCTGCGCTCGGGGGCGTCGGGCTTCCTGGTCAAGGACACCGAACCGGCCGACCTGCTGCGGGCGATCCGGGTCGCGGTGGCCGGGGACGCGCTGCTCTCGCCGGGTGTTACCAGGCGGTTGATCGGCGAGTTCGCGGCCCGCTCCAAGGGGCCGGAGACGGCTCCGGAGGGGCTCTCGGACGTCTCGGCGCTGACCGAGCGGGAGCGCGAGGTACTGGCGCTGGTCGGGATGGGGCTGTCCAACGAGGAGATCGCCCGGCGGCTGGTGGTCAGCCCGCTGACGGCGAAGACGCACGTCAGCCGGGCGATGGTGAAGCTCGGGGCGCGGGACCGGGCGCAACTGGTGGTGCTGGCCTACGAGTCGGGGCTGGTGCGGCCGGGCTGGCTGGGCTGAGGCGCCGCGGCCGGCGGGGCGGGCGGGGCGGGGCCTCGGGCGCGCCTCCGTGCGCCGGGCCTCGGGCGCACCTTCGTACGCCGAACCCCGGGCCCGCTTCCGTACGGCTACTTCCGGCCCGGCGTGGCGCGGGGCATCCGTACTCTCCCGGGAGTACCCCAACTGCCGCTGCTGGTAGGACGCGTGATGAGACCCCTCGGCGGGACGCTCAAGGCACCTCGGGAAGACCCGGGGCCGTGGAGCCGACCGAGGAGATGAACTGTGATGACCACACAGCTGGCGGAGCAACTGGCGGACTGGCACGGGCCGGGCCCCTGGATCCTGCTGGTACCCCTGGTCTGGATCGCCGTGGTGGTCCTGGTGATCACCCTGCTGCGCCGGACGGTCTGGCGGCGGCGCGGCGCCTGCGGGTTCGGGGCCGGCGCCCCGGGTGGCGCGGAGCACCCGCTCGCCGTCCTGGGCCGCCGCTACGCCGAGGGCGACATCGACGCCGAGGAGTACCGCGCCAAGCGGGCGGTGCTCACCGAGCCGACGCGGGACGTCCCCCGGGGCGGTGGCGCCGCGTGACCACCCTCGACGTCGTACGCGGCACCGCCGCCCGGGTCGCCGACGCCGTGAAGGTCTACGGCGTCGGCGGCACCGAGGTCCGGGCGCTGGACCACGTGACGGTGGAGTTCCCGGCCGGGCGGTTCACCGCGATCATGGGGCCGTCCGGTTCGGGCAAGTCCACCCTGATGCACTGCGCGGCCGGACTGGACACCCTCACCGCCGGCAGCGCCTGGATCGGCGACACCGAACTCGGCCCACTGAACGACCGGCGGCTCACCCTGCTGCGCCGGGAGCGGATCGGCTTCGTGTTCCAGGCCTTCAACCTGGTGCCCACGCTCACCGTCCGGGAGAACATCACCCTCCCGCTGGACCTCGCCGGAGCCGCCCCCGACCAGGCCTGGCTGGACACCCTGATCGGGGTGGTCGGCCTCGGCGACCGGCTGCGGCACCGCCCGAGCGAGCTCTCCGGCGGCCAGCAGCAGCGGGTCGCGGTGGCCCGGGCACTCGCCGGGCGGCCGCAGGTGGTCTTCGCCGACGAGCCGACCGGCAACCTCGACTCCCGCACCGGCGGCGAGGTGCTCGGCCTGCTGCGCCGCGCGGTCGACGAGATGGGGCAGGCCGTCGTCATGGTCACCCACGACCCGACGGCGGCCGGCCACGCCGACGAGGCGCTGTTCCTCGCCGACGGGCGGCTGGTGGACCGGATGGCGCGGCCGAGCGCCGACCGGGTGCTCGACCGGATGAAGGCCTTCGAACGGGGGCGGTCATGACCGCGGCCGACGCCACCCTCCGGCTCAGCCTGCGCTCGCTGCGCGCCCACAAGCGCCGGCTGGCCGGCACCCTGCTGTCCATCCTGCTCGGCGTCGCCTTCCTGACCGGCACGATGGTGCTCGGCGACACCCTGCGGGCCAACTTCGACACCCTGTTCGCCGATGCCAACGCGGGCACCGACGCGGTGGTCCGCAGCGCCGACGTCCTGGACTCCCCGGCGGCGCCCGGCGGGGTGCGGGCCCCGGTCGACGCCGCGCTCGCCGACCGGCTGCGCGCGCTGCCCGGTGTGGCGGCCGCCGAGCCGTCCGTCCAGGGCGCGGGCCAACTCATCGGCAGCGACGGCAAACCGGTCGGCGGCCAGGGCCCGCCCACCCTGGCGGGGAACTGGCTCACCGACGCCCGGCTGAACCCCTACCGGCTGGCCGAGGGCCGGGCACCGGCCGCGCCGGGCGAGGTCGTGGTCAACCGGGGCGCGGCCAAGGCGGGCGGGCTGCACCTCGGCTCGACCACCGTGCTGCGCACCCCCGATCCGGTGCCCGTCACCGTCGTCGGCATCGCCACCTTCGGGGCGAGCGCGGACGGCATGGGGCCGAGCACCTTCACCGCGATGACCTTCGCCGACGCCGAGCAGCACCTCACGCCCAAGGGTTCGGGGCAGGCCAGCTCGATCCAGGTCCGGGCGGCGGGCGGGGTGTCCCAGCGGGAGCTGGTCGACCGGATCGGCCCGCACCTGCCCGCCGGCGTCCAGGCGGTCACCGGCGCCGCGGCCACCCAGGAGAGCACCCAGCAGGTGTCCGGGCGCTTCCTCAGCCTGTTCACCACGCTGCTGCTGGTGTTCGCCGGGATCGCCCTCCTGGTGGCGACGTTCACCATCCACAACACCTTCGCCATCGTGGTCGCCCAGCGGACCAGGGAGAACGCGCTGCTGCGGGCACTCGGCGCGGCGCGCGGCCAGGTGCTCGGGGCGACGCTCGCGGAGGCGTCCCTGGTCGGCCTGCTGGCCTCGTTCGGCGGGCTGCTCGGCGGGATCGGGGTCGCGGCCGGCCTCAAGGCGCTGTTCTCGGTGCTCGGCTTCGCCCTGCCGACCGGCGGCATGGTGATCAGCACCGCCGCCGTGGTGCTGCCGCTGCTGGTCGGCACGCTGGTGGCGGTCGGTTCGGCGCTGCTGCCGGCCGTCCGGGCCGGCCGGACGGCGCCGCTGGCGGCCCTGCGGGAGACGGCGGTCGACGGGGCGGCCCGGGGCCGGGCGGGGCTCGTCCGGGTGGTGCTCGGGGGCATGCTGCTGGCGGGCGGCGTACCGGTCGCCGTCCTCGGTGCCACCGACGGCCCGTCGGTCCTGCTGACGGCGGGTGGGGCGCTGGCGGTGCTGGCTGGCACGGTGGTGCTCGGGCCGGTCGCCGCGGCCGTCGCGGTCCGGACACTGGGCGCACCGCTGCCCGGGCTGCGCGGGGTCTCCGGACTGCTGGCCCGGCGCAACGCGGCCCGCAACCCGCGCCGGACGGCGGCCACGGCGAGCGCGCTGATGATCGGCGTCGCGGTGGTCACGCTGTTCACCGTCTTCGGCGCCTCGATCAGGGCCACCCTGGACGACACGGTGGACAAGTCCTTCGCGGGCGACCTCGCCGTCACCACCGCCTCCTTCGGGGCGGGCGGCAGCGGGATCAGCCCCAAGGCGGCGGACGCCCTGGCCGCGCTGCCCGAGGTGCGGCAGACGGTCGGGCTCGGTCGCGGCGTCGCCCGGATCGACGGGCACGGCCGCACCCTGGACGTCACCGACCCGGCCCGGCTGCCCGGCATCGTCGACCTCGGCCGGGTGGACGGCTCGCTCACCGCGCTCGGCACGGACGGCCTCGCCGTCTCCCGCAGCGAGGCGAAGCAGCACGGCTGGCGGCTCGGACAGTCCGTCACCGTGGGCTTCACCGACGGAGCGAGCGGGCCGTTCACCATCCGTGCCCTGTACGAGGGCGGCGGGTTGGCCGGCGACTACCTGATGACCAGGCAGGTCTGGGCCCCGCACCGGGGGCAGGACGCCGACACCATGGTCGCGATCGGGCTGCGCGACGGCGTTTCGCCGTCCGCCGGAAAGGCGGCGGTGGTCAAGGCGCTGGTGCCCTACGGCAGTCCGCAGGTGCAGGACCGGGCCGAGTACGCGAAGAGCGCGGCCTCCGGGGTCGACATGATGCTCTCGGTGGTCTACGCGCTGCTGGCGCTGGCCGTCCTGATAGCCCTGCTCGGCATCGCCAACACCCTCACGCTGGCGGTGCACGAGCGGACCAGGGAGTTGGGGCTGCTGAGGGCGGTGGGCCAGACCAGGGCGCAGCTGCGCGCGATGGTCCGCTGGGAGTCCGTGCTGGTGGCGGCCTTCGGGACGGTGGGCGGCCTGGGGCTCGGGGTCTTCCTCGGCTGGGCGCTGGTGAAGGCCTCGGACAGCGCGGGGACGGGGTCGTTCGCGCTCCCGGGCGGGCAACTGGCCGTGGTCCTGGCGGCCGGACTGCTCGCGGGAGCGGTGGCCGGGCTCCGCCCCGCCGGGCGGGCCGCGCGGCTGGACGTGCTGCGGGCGATCGCGGCGGAGTAGGAAGGAGGGAGCGGTGGAGCAGGAGGGGGTACGGGAGCGGGGGAGGCCCCCTCGCAGAGGGCCTCCCCGAGGTCCCGGGTCCGGCGGGTCAGTGCGCCGGCGGGTCAGTGGGCCGGCGGGTCAGCGGGTCGGTGGATCAGCGGGGCAGCGGGCCGGCTGATCAGCTCACCGTGACCTGCGGGAACACCTCCCGCAGCAGCGGGTCCGGCAGCCCGCGCTTGCGCCACTCGCGCGGGTAGCCGAGCGAGACCTCCTCGAACGGGACGCCGTCGTAGGAGGTCTTGCGCGGAATGTGCAGGTGCCCGTAGATCATCGCCGCGGTGTTGAAACGGCGGTGCCAGTCGGCGGTCAGCTCGGTGCCGCACCACTGGGCGAACTCGGGGTACCAGAGGACTTCGGTGGGGTGGCGGACCAGCGGGTAGTGGTTGACCAGGACCAGCGGGACGTCCGGGTCGCAGGCCGCGAGCCGCTGCTCGGTCAGCCGGACGCGCTCGCGGCACCAGGAGTCGCGGTCCGGGAACGGGTCCGGGTGGAGCATCCGCTCGTCCGCGCAGACGATGCCGCTCTCGTACGCGGCCGCCAGGGACTCCTCCTTGGTGGTCGTCCCCGGGGCGCGGAAGGTGTAGTCGTACAGCAGGAAGAGCGGGGCGATCCGCACCGGGCCGGCGGGGCCGTGCCAGAGCGGGTAGGGGTCCTCGGGGGTGACGACGCCGAGGGCGCGGCACAGTTCCACCAGGTGGTTGTAGCGGGCCACGCCGCGGAGCTGGACCGGGTCCTCGGGGTGGGTCCACAGCTCGTGGTTGCCGGGGGCCCACACCACACGGGCGAAGCGGTCGGCGAGCAGGCCGAGCGCCCACTCGATGCTGGTGGTGAGTTCGGCGACGTCACCGGCGACGAGCAGCCAGTCGTCGGGGTGGGTGGGCCGGAGCTTCTCCACCAGGTCGCGGTTCTCCCGGTAGGAGATGTGCAGGTCGCTCACCGCGAGCAGCCGCCCGCCCCCGCCCGCCCCGGTGGGCCTCGGCTGTGCGTCGCTGCGGATCTCGGTACTCACTCCTGCCCCCTGTGGTCACCCGGCCGATGTGGCCACCCTACGTGGCGGGCGGGGGTCGTGGGCAGGGTTGACATGATCGACTGTTCGGCCCGGGGCGCCAGGGAGTTGAAGCCCGGTCAGGAGCCGAGGTCGATGAGCACACCGTGGGAGGTGGCGGTGGTGACGGCGAGGATGGCCAGCGAGGCGATGCCGAGGGCCAGGCCGAGGAAGGCGCGGCCGCGGCGGCTGGTGCCGCGGACCAGGGCCAGGGTGGCGAGGGTGACGGCGATCGGGCCCAGCACGAGGTTGAAGAGCAGCAGGCCCGGGAGGCCGAGCAGGAAGGAGGCGACGGCCAGGTTGTCGGCCTCGGCGGTGCCCTGACGCTCCTCGGCGGCGCGCTCGGCGCTGCTGCGGACGGCGGCGGTACGGCCGGCGCTGTTACGGCTGGTGACGGCGTTGCTGATGACGGCGCGGCCGGTGACGGCGTTGCTGGTGACGGCGTGGTCGGTGACGGTGCTCATGGCGGTGGCGGTCCTCTCGGCGGTCGACGGGAGTGGACGGTGCGGCGGGCTCAGCGGTGCCGCAGGCGGGCGACGCCTTCGCGGGCGCCGAAAGCGAGCAGCCAGGCGGAGATGGCGGCGGAGGCGGCGAGGAACACCGGGAGGGGGAGGTGGGCGGCGGTGCCGATCAGGACTCCCATGGCGACCAGTGCGGAGAACAGGATCACGGCTGGCTCCTTCGGCTGCGGATGCGGCTGCTGCCGCGCCGATTTCGGTTGACAAGTGTTCACTGACTTCGAGGCCCACTGTACGCCCGGCTGGCCAAGTTCGGCAAACGACTGTTTACTGAATGGCGTGAATCACACCGTGGGGGCCAGACAGGCCCAGAAGCAGCAGAGCCGGCGGGCCTTGCTGGACGCCGGTCTGCACCTGCTGGCCGATCAGAACCTGGCGAGCCTGGGCGTCCGCGAGGTCACCCGGGAGGCGGGGTTGTCCCCGGCCGCCTTCTACCGGCACTTCCCGGACCTCGCCGCCCTCGGCGTCGCCCTGGTCGAGGAGTCGCTGGCCAGCCTGCACGTCATGATCCGCTCGGTGCTCGCCGAGGCCGGGGGCGCCGAGGAGCTGATCGACCGGGCGGTGGACGTCATCCAGCGGCACGTCCGCGAACACCGGCCGCACGTGCGCTTCCTGTCGCGCGAGCGGCACGGCGGGGTCCGGCAGGTGCGCGAGGCGATCGACGCCGAACTGGGCCGATTCGCCGCCGAAGTGGGCTCCGCCCTGGCGCTCCAGCCGGTCTCGGCGGGCTGGAGCGAGCAGGACCTGCGGATGCTGGCCGAGCTCTACGTCGACCACATGGTGTCGACGGCCTCCGCCTTCCTGGAGGCCCAGGAGGCGGACCCCGCCCGCGAGCAGCGGATCGCCGCCACGGCGCGCTCGCAGCTGCGCCTGATCAGCCTCGGCCGGCGGCACTGGCAGGGGAGTTGACCGCAGTAGGGCCCTGAGTGCCGGGCCGGGCACCCGCCCGGGCGCCGGGCGGTCGATTCCATGACCAGGGGTGTTCTCTTGGTCTGGTTTTGACTCTTGACAGTAAGTCATGTCCGCGACAGCTTTGGGGGACCCCCACACCGAGAGGTCTCTCATGAAGAAGCCGCTCATAGGCATGCTCGCCACGCTCCTGGTCGCGGGAGCCACCGCCCTCGGCGGTGCCGCCCCGGCCCAGGCCGCCGCCCCGGCGCAGGTCACCGCCCCGACGGAGGCCGCTGCCCAGGCCGAGGGCTCCGCCCCGGCGGCCAAGCCGGCCGCCGTCAGCTTCGCCGGGACGGTCGCGCTCAGCAACTGCTCCGGCTCCCTGGTGCGGATGCCCGGCTCGGCCGCGACCGACCCGGCCCTGGTGCTCTCCAACGGCCACTGCCTGGAGTCCGGTATGCCCGGCCCCGGCGAGGTCGTCCTCAACCAGCCCTCCAGCCGGACCTTCACCCTGCTCAACTCGACCGGCGGCCGCCTCGCCACCCTGCGCGCGACCAAGGTGGTCTACGGCGCGATGACCGACACGGACGTGTCGATCTACCAGCTGAACACCAGCTACGCCTCGATCAAGTCGAAGTACGGGATCTCCCCGCTGACGATCGCCGACACCCACCCCAACCAGGGCGCGGACATCCGGGTCGTCTCCGGTTACTGGAAGAAGATCTACTCCTGCTCGATCGACGGCTTCGCCTACCAGTTGAACGAGGCCGACTGGACGTTCAAGGACTCGGTCCGCTACACCTCGGGCTGCAACGTGATCGGCGGCACCTCGGGCTCGCCGGTGGTCGACGCCTCGACCGGTCTGCTGGTCGCCGTGAACAACACGATCAACGAGAGCGGCGAGTCCTGCACCCTGGACAACCCGTGCGAGGTCGACGAGTCGGGCGCGGTCACGGTGCACCAGGGCATCGGCTACGCCCAGGAGACCTACGGCATCCCCGCCTGCTTCGCACCCGGCAACCGCCTCGACCTCACCCTGGCCGGCTGCACCCTGCCCCGCCCGTAGGCCCCGCTCGCACGCCCTGCCTGTAAGCCCTGCCCGTAAGCCCTGTCCGTGCAAGCCCTGTCCGTAAGCCCTGGCCCGGCCCGCGTGCCCCGGCCCGCCCGCACCGCACCCCCTCGGCGGGCGGGCCGACCCACCGGGCCTCCGGGCCGTCGAAGGAACCGCAGCGACCCCCTTGACCAGCACCTTCTCCCCGATGGGCCACCCGCGACCAGGCGGGTGGCCCATTCGGCCGTCCATCGGGCGGCCACCGCACCACCCGCACCGCAGAGTAGTGCCGACGAGGCACGTCATGTCCGTTGACCAGATGGAGAGTTGATGACCACCAGGTTCAAGAGGCTGCTGGTATCCGCCCTGCTGATACCGATGTTCGCGATCGGCGGCCTGGCCGCTCCGGCCTCGGCCGACACCGGCCGCGGGGCCGAGGCGTCCGGGGCCGAGGCGTCCGGGGCCGCGCACGGCCGGAGCCCCGCCGACGACCCGACCGCCGACATCAAGGACCGCCTGGCGGCGATCCCCGGCGTGACGATCACCGAGGAGAAGCCCACCACCACCGGCCACCGCTACTTCCTGGCCACCTACACCCAGCCGATCGACCACTTCCGCCCCTGGCTGGGCACCTTCCAGCAGCGTTTCAGCGTGCTGCACCGCGGCTACGACCGCCCGACCGTCTTCTACACCAACGGCTACACGCTGGGCACCACGCCGTCCCGCACCGAGCCGACCCGGCTGGTGGACGGCAACCAGGTCTCCATCGAGTACCGGTACTTCACCCCCTCCCGCCCGGAGCCGGCCGACTGGTCCAAGGCGGGCATCCGCCAGCAGGCCGCCGACTCGCACAAGCTGGTGACCGCGCTCAAGCGGATCTACGACCAGGAGTGGCTCTCCACCGGCGCCAGCAAGGGCGGCATGTCGTCGACCTTCTACCGCCGCTTCTACCCGGACGACGTGGCCGGCACGATCGCGTACGTCGCGCCGAACAACACCGACGTCAGCGACTACGCGGCCTACACCGAGTTCTTCCGCAACGTCGGCACCCCGGAGTGCCGTGCCAAGCTGAACGCCGCCCAGCGCGAGCTGCTGGTGCGCCGTGACCGCCTGGAGTCGCGCTACATCGCCGACAACAAGGCGGCGGGTTCCACCTTCAACACCCTCGGCACCCCGGACCGCGCCTACGAGGCCGGCGTGCTCGACGTGGTCTGGGCGTTCTGGCAGTACAGCCTGGAGTCGGACTGCGCGAAGGTCCCGGTGGCCGCGACCGCGACCGACGACGAGCTGTACGCGTGGTACGACGCCCAGTCGGGCATCACCGGCAACAGCGACCAGTCGCTGGCGAAGTACACCGCGTACTACTACCAGGCCGCGACCGAGCTGGGTGCGCCGTTCTTCGACGTCTCGTACTTGAAGGACCAGCTGCACTACGACTACAAGGACCTCTACTCGGCCCGCTCCTACGTGCCGAAGGAGATCCCGACCGTCTTCAACCCGAAGGCGATGCCCGACATCGACCGCTGGGTGAAGCGCGAGGGCGAGCGGATGATGTTCGTCTACGGCGGCAACGACCCGTGGGGCGCCAAGCCGTTCCACCTCGGCCGGGGCAGTGACGACAGCTACGTCTACGTCGTGCCCGGCGGCAACCACGGCTCCAACATCGGCAAGCTGCCGGCCGACCAGTCGGCGGAGGCCACGGCCAAGGTGCTGGAGTGGGCCGGTCTGGGCGACCAGGCCGCCGCCCGCTCGCTCGCCAAGTCGGCGCAGCCGGGAGCGCCGTTCGGCCCGCTGGACGTCGAGGGCCAGCGCCTGGAGCAGGAGCGCCGCCCGCTGTAGCGCTGCGTAGCCCAGGAGCAGAACCAGGAGCAGGACCAGGAGGCCGCCCCGCCCGGGGCGGCCTCCCGTCGTTCCCGCCGTCGTTCCCGCAGGTCCCGCTGCTGCCGCCGTCTCGGCTCTCCCTCCCCCTCCCCGAAGCAGTGAATCGGTGCTTCAATGCTTCCATGGCCTACCGACGCACCCCCGCCGTCCAAGCCCGCCTGGACGCCCAGCGCGAGGCGGTGCTGCAGTCGGCGGTCGGCCTGCTCGCCGAGCGCGGTTACGGCGGCTGCACCATGGCCGCCGTGGCGGACCGCGCCGGGATCGCGACCGGCAGCCTCTACCAGCACTTCGCCAACAAGGCCGAGCTGTCGGTGCAGTTGTTCCGCCGGGTGGTCACCCGCGAGATGGCCGCGGTGAACGCCGCCGTCGCGCTGCGGGACACCCCGCGGCAGCGGATCGCCGCCGTGGTCGAGACCTTCGCCACCCGTGCCCTGCGGGCCCCCCGGCTGGCGTACGCGCTGCTGGTCGAGCCCGCCGACACGGTGGTGGACGGCGAGCGTCTGGTGTTCCGGCGGGCGTTCCGGGACGTGATCGCCACCGAGATCGCCGCTGCCGTGGCGGCCGGCGAACTCCCCGAGCAGGACCCGGTGCTGACCGCCGCCGCCCTGGTCGGCGCGGTCGGCGAGGCTCTGGCCGGCCCGCTCGCGGCCCAGCCCTCCGGCCCCCAGCCCTCCGGCCCCCAGCCCTCCGACGCCCAGCCTTACGACCCTCAGCCCTCCGGCCCCCGGCCCCACTCCGACCCCCAGCGGGCCACCGCCGAGGTGGTCCCCGCCCTGGTCTCCTTCACCCTGCGTGCCCTGGGAGGACGCGATGACAGCGACGCATGAGGTCACCAACCAGGTGCCCCTGCCGTACGGACACGACACCGCCGCCGATCCGACCCTGCTCGCCGCCCTGCACCGGGCCGGCGCCGGCTGGGCCGAGCCCGAACTGCGCGAGCTCGGCCGCCTGGCGGGCTCCGAGCAGGCCGCCGACTGGGGCCGGCTGGCCAACGAGAACCCGCCGGTGCTGCGCACCCACGACCGCTTCGGCCACCGGATCGACGAGGTCGAGTTCCACCCGTCCTGGCACGAGCTGATGCGCACCGCCGTGTCCTACGGCCTGCACGCCGTGCCCTGGCGGGACGACCGGCCCGGCGCCCACTCCGCCCGCGCCGCCAAGTTCTTCGTCTGGAGCCAGGTCGAGGCCGGTCACACCTGCCCGATCTCGATGACCTACGCCGCCGTCCCGGCCCTGCGCCAGAACCCGGCCCTGGCAGCCGAGTTGGAGCCGCTGCTGGCCGCCACCGAGTACGACTACGGGCTGCGCGAGCCGCGCACCAAGCGCGGGCTGATCGCCGGCATGTCGATGACGGAGAAGCAGGGCGGCTCGGACGTCCGGACCAACACCACCACCGCCGTCCCGCAGTCCGACGGCAGCTACCGGCTCACCGGGCACAAGTGGTTCACCTCGGCGCCGATGTCCGATCTCTTCATGACCCTCGCCCAGGCCCCCGGCGGGCTCAGCTGCTTCGTGCTGCCGCGCGTCCTCCCGGACGGCAGCCGCAACCGGCTGCACCTGATGCGGCTCAAGGACAAGCTCGGCAACAAGTCCAACGCCTCCGCCGAGCTGGAGTACGACGGCGCGGTCGGCCTGCTGGTCGGCGAGGAGGGCCGGGGCGTGCCGACCATCATCGAGATGGTCAACATGACCCGTCTGGACTGCACGATCGGCGCCGCCTCCGGGATGCGCTACGGCGCCACCCGGGCGGTCCACCACGCCCTGCACCGGCGGGCGTTCGGCAAGGCGCTGGTCGACCAGCCGCTGATGCGCAACGTGCTGGCCGACCTGGTGGTGGAGTCCGAGGCGGCCACGGCCGTGGCGATGCGGCTGGCCCACGCGACGGACCTCACCCTCGCCGGGGACGGGAACGAGGCGCTGGTGCGGCGCCTGGGCCTGGCGGTGGCCAAGTACTGGGTCTGCAAGCGCGGTCCGGCGCACTCCGCCGAGGCGCTGGAGTGCCTGGGCGGCAACGGCTACGTCGAGGAGTCCGGGATGCCCCGGCTCTACCGCGAGGCACCGCTGGTGTCGATCTGGGAGGGCTCCGGCAACGTCGCCGCCCTGGACGCCCTGCGCGCCATGGCCAAGCGTCCGGAGACGATCGAGGCCTTCATGGGCGAGCTCGACGCGGCGGCCGGGGCGGACCGCCGGCTGGACGCGGCCGTCGCCGGACTGCGCAAGCAGTTCAGCGACCCGACCGACCTGGAGTACCGCACCCGGCGGCTGGTGGAGTCGATGGCGCTGGCCTTCCAAGGTTCGCTGCTGGTCCGGTACGGCAGCCCGGCGGTGGCCGACGCCTTCTGCGCGAGCCGGCTCGGCGGTGACCACGGCGCCGCCTTCGGCACCCTGCCGTCCGGCGTCGACACCGCCGCGATCATCGACCGCGCCCGCCCGGTGCCCGCGTGAACGATCGGGAGCACGATCTCGCGAACGATCGGGAGCACGACCCCGCGAACGATCAGCAGCACGACCCCGCGAACGACCAGGAGTCCGCAGGCGTACGGGAGTTCTGGCAGGGCCTGGGCCTGCCCGGGCTGATCGACGTGCACACCCACTTCATGCCGAAGAACGTCCTCGACAAGGTCTGGGCGTACTTCGACGCGGCCGGTCCGCTGGTGAACCGCCCCTGGCCGATCACCTACCGCGAGGCCGAGGAGCAGCGGGTCCAGCGGCTGCGGGACTTCGGCGTCCGGGCGTTCACGTCCATGCTGTACCCGCACAAGCCGGGTATGGCCGGCTGGTTGAACGCCTGGGCCGCCGAGTTCGCCGCCCGCACCCCGGAGTGCCTGCACACCGCGACCTTCTTCCCCGAACCCGGGGCGGCCGGTTACGTGGCCCGCGCGATCGAGGACGGCGCCCGGGTGTTCAAGGCGCACCTCCAGGTCGGCGGCTATGACCCGACGGACGACCGGCTGGACGAGGTCTGGGGGCTGCTCGCCGAGACCGGCACCCCGGTGGTCACCCACTGCGGATCCGGGCCGGTGCCGGGCAAGTTCACCGGTCCCGGCCCGATCGGCGCGGTGCTGGACCGGCACCCGGGCCTGGTCTTGGTGGTCGCCCACCTGGGCATGCCCGAGTACCGCGACTTCCTCGACCTCGCCGAGCGCCACCCGGCCGTCCGGCTGGACACCACCATCGCGTTCACCGACTTCGCCGAGGCCGACGTGCCCTTCCCGCGCGACGAACTGCCGCGCCTGCGCGGGCTCCGGGAGCGCGTCCTGCTCGGCAGCGACTTCCCCAACATCCCGTACCGGTACGTCCACCAGCTGGAGGCGCTGGCCGGACTGGGGCTGGGGGAGGAGTGGCTGCGGGCGGTCTGCCACGACAACGCGGCCGCGCTGTTCGGTCTCACCTGAGGCCTCACCTGAGGCCTCACCTGAGGCCTCACCCGTGGCCTCGCCCGAGGCTTCACCCAAGTCCCACCCCGGGCCTCACCCGACCGCGCGCAGCACCCCCACCGCGTCCGCGTGCAGTCCGGGCGCGGCGGTGAGGAAGCCGTCCGAGCCGGCCGTCCAGGCCGACCCGGCGGTGTCCGTCACCGTCGCGCCCGCCTCGCTCGCCACCAGGGCGCCCGGCAGCAGGTTGCCCGCGTCCTGCCCGTACTGCCAGAACAGCGCCAGGTGCCCGGAGCCGACCTGCGCCACCTGGAGCGCGGTCGGGCCGAGGTTGCGCACCGCGAGCACCGCGCCCGCCATCGCGGACAGCGACTCGCCGGCCCGGCGCAGCGCCACCGGGTCGGCGGCCACCAGCGGCGGCTGGCTGGTGGCGGCGACGGTGGCCGCCAGCTCGCGCTCCAGCGGCGTGATCGGCCGCCCGTCCAACTGGGCGCCGCCGCCCAGCACCGCCCGGTAGGTCCGGCCCGCGCCGAACAGCTCCGGGGCGTGCACCACGGCCAGCACCGCCGTGCCGTCGCGCACCAGCGTGGCCGTCACCGCCCAGTGCGGCTGCCCGAGCAGGTACTGCACCGCGCCGTCGGTCGCGTCACAGACCCACCACTCGCCCTCGGCGGGCACCGAGCCGTCCAGTTCCTCCGGCACCCACCCGGCCTGCGGGCGAAGCGCGGTGAGCCGCTCGCGCAGTTCGGCGGCGGCCGGGCCGTCCAGCTCGGCGAACCGGGCCATCGCCTCCTCGACCGTCCGCCCCGGGGTCGGCTCGACCGGCCGGGCCGCCGCCAGCCCCGCGCCGACCTCGCGCACCGCCGCCTCCACGGCCTCCGTCAGGGCCCACAGCTCCGCGACCTGTCCCTGTCCGTCCATGTCCTGCCTCCTCGGTTCCGTGCTGCTCCGCCCCGGTCCGGTGCGTCCCGGCGCGTTCCGGCCGCGTTCCGGCCGGGCAGGACAAGGAGTACCGTCAGGACTGCCGAACAGGACGTACGGGCAGCCCGAAGCGACGGAGATCGGACACCATGGACCTCGACACGACGGATCCGGACACCGTGCTGGACACCCTGGACCGCCGCCTGGTCTGCGCGCTCCAGGTGGACGGACGGGCCGAGCCCGGCCGGATCGCCGAGGTGCTGGGCGTCTCCGCCCGGACGGTCACCCGCCGGCTGGGCCGGATGCGCGAGGCCGGAGTGCTCCGGGTGGTGCGGCTGCCCGACGTCGAGGACGCCGCCGTGGGCGCGCTGCTGCTGCGGGTCCGGGTGCTGCGCGGCCGGGTGGACGCCCTCGCCCGGGCGCTGGCCGACCGCTCGGACGTGCCCTTCGTCGACGTGATGCTGGGCGGCCACGAGGTCGGCGCCGTGATGCTGGGCGACGCCCACGGCCGGGACCGGCTGCTGTACGGGCAGCTGCCCGCGACCGGTGCCGTCGTCGAGACCACCACCCACGCCGTCCTGCACGCCTTCGCGGACGCCGGGCAGTGGCGGGCCGGCGGGTTGACCGACGGGGAGGCCGCCGCGCTCGCCCGGCCGCTCGCCCCGCGCCCCGCCGTGCCCCCGCCGCTGGACGACCTCGACCGCGCCCTGCTGGACCGGCTCGGGCAGGACGCCCGGCAGTCCCACGCGGTGCTGGCCGGGGCGGTCGGCGCGCCCGAGTCGACCGTACGGCGCCGACTGCACCGGCTGGACGGGCTCGGCCTGCTGCGCACCCACGCCACCGTGGACCCCCGGCTGCTCGGCATGGCCGTGGACGCCAACCTCTGGCTGGACGTGCCGCCGGGCCGGCTCGCCGAGGTCGGCGCCGAGCTGGCCCGCCACCCGCAGGTGCACGGCGTCTTCGCCACCAGCGGCCCGACCAACCTGCTGGCCACGCTGTTCTGCCCGGACCACGGCGGCCTCTACCGCTTCCTCACCGACACCCTGGGCCCGCTGGGGGTCACCCGCGCGGAGACCACGATCACCGCCCGCGCGGTGAAGCGGGCCGGGGTGCTGCTGGACCGGCCGTCGCGCGCACGGTGAGCTCCGGGCGGGCCGGGCCGGGCGCCTCGCCCGTGCGGTGGCCGGGTACGTGACCCGCGGGGTAATCGACGGGCGCCGTCCGGCCCGGCAGGGTGGAGGTACCCGGGCGGGCGGTCGGCGCCACCGGGACACCACCCCGGTCAGGAGACGATCCGCATGCGTGCGAACGCACACCCCGTCACCCCCGCCCGGCCTGCTGCGGTGTTCTCGCCGTGGACGGTCCGCGGGGTCCTCGCCCTGGACGCGGTGGTCACCGCGGGCAACGGTCTGGCCTATCTGGCCTTCGCCGGTCCGCTCGGCGGCCTGCTCGGGGTCGGTCGTCCCACCCTGCTGGTCCTCGGGCTGCTCCTGACCTGCCACGGCCTGGTGCTCGGCGCGCTGGCCGCCCGCCGCCCGCCGCGGCCCGCGGTGCTGGCGGTGGCGGGGATCAACGCCGGGTGGGTGCTGCTCAGCCTGGTCGCGCTCGCCGTCCGGTTCGCGCCGACCGCGTCCGGCACGGTCTGGGTCCCGGTGCAGGCCGCCGCCGTGGCGCTGTTCGTGGTGCTCCAGCTCGCGGCCCTGCGCCGGAGCGGTGCCCGGCGGTAGGGCCGACCCACCGGGCACCGCTCCGGCGCAGGGCTACCGGTCCGGGCCGACCACGGACTGCAGGTGCTGCACGGTCTCCCGGTCGGCGGGCAGGAAGGTCTCCAGGGCGAGTTCGGAGACGGTCACGTCCAGTGGTGTGTTGAAGGTGGTGACGGTCGACAGGAAGGAGAGCACCCGGCCGTCGTGCCGGACCCGCAGCGGCAGCGCGAAGGGGTTCCGCTCCTCGGCGGCTTCCGGGGTCGGCTCCTCCTCCGGTTCGGGGTAGCCGAGCACTTCCTGGTACAGCTGCCGCAGCGGTTCCGCGTGGATCCCTGGCTCCAGCCGCTCCTCCAGCCGGGAGAGCAGGTGCCGCCGCCACTGCCGGAAGTTGACGATGTGCCGTGCCAGCCCGTCCGGGTGCAGGGCGACCCGGACGGCGTTGAACGGCGGCCGAAGCAGCTCGGGGGCGACGCCGTCCAGCAGCAGGGTGAGCGAGCGGTTGGCCGCCAGCACCCGGAAGGTGCCGTCGACGACCACGGCCGGGTACGGGTCGTGGGCGGCGAGCAGCCGTTCGACGCCGCCGCGCAGCGCGTCCATGGACGGGGCGTCCAGCGGTGTCTCGGGGTAGTGCGGGGCGTAACCCGCCGCCAGCAGCAGGGAGTTGCGCTCGCGCACCGGGACGTCCAGCTGTTCGGCCAGGCGCAGCAGCAGCTCCCGGCTCGGCCGGGCGCGGCCGTTCTCGACGAAGCTGAGGTGTCGGGCCGAGGAGTTCGCCCGCAGGGCCAGCTGGAGTTGGCTGAGCTGCCGTCGCTCCCGCCAGCCGCGCAGCAGCGGTCCGACGCCGGTCCCTGTCGGGCCGCCCATGCCCGCCATGATCGTCATGGGCAAGGACGGTACTCGAACCGACCCCGTCCGCGGGAGGGGGCCGTGGGTGCGGGTGTCGTGAGGGCGGGGGCCGTGAGGTCGGGTGTCGTGAGATCGGGTGCCGGAGGTTCAGGCGCCGGTGGTCGAGCCGGGGCGGATCACCATCAGCACCACGACCACCGCCCACAGCAGGTTGAACACCCCGGCGGTCATCGGCAGCAGCCGCAGGCCGCTGACGGCCTTGGTGCGCTGCTCGTCCGCCGGGTCGAGGCCGAGCGCGTCCACGGCGGCCTGCTGGCCGGGCAGCACGAAGAGCAGCAGGGAGAGCGCGGCGACCGCGGTGAGCACCATGGAGGCGATCAGCCAGGACTGGCCGAGCACGTCCATCACCTGGGCCACGCCGATGCCCAGCAGCGGCACCGCGACGCCGAGCAGCGCGTAGACCTGGGTGATCCGGTGCAGGACGCGCAGCACGCCCGCGTCCGAGGCCTGGTCCGGGCCGCCGGCCAGGGCGGCCTTCGCCCGGCGCGGGAACATGCTGACGGCCACCGCGACCGGGCCTATGAACAGGACCGACGCGAGGACGTGCAGGCTCAGCAGGAACTTGGCCATGGCGGGGCACCCTTTGATCCGGTGGGCAGCGGGGGGACGGCGGGCGTGCGCGCTCGGCGTGCCCACGACCAGGCACGCTAACACCGCTTATCCACCGGCCCCGCGCTCGGGTGCCCGGCCCGGTGCCCCGCTCAGCCCGCCGGGACCAGCTCCACGATCCGCGGCGGGGCGGTGCTGACGGCCGCGACGGCGGCGCCCTGCCCGGGGTCGGTCCAGTCGAGCAGGTGGAGGTCCTCGAAGCGGCTGTGCAGCGGGGCGCCGGGCGGGACGTCCAGCGGCAGGGCGGAGAGGTCGACCTGCCCGAGGGTGTCCAGGGTGACCCGCCCGATCTTGATCAGCGACTCCTTGCGCACCCACTGCCGCAGGAACGCCCGGTCCGGCTCCGGGGCCGCCTCGACCAGGGCCAGCTCGGCGGGGGCGAGCACCCGGCGGGCCACGGCGCGCAGCGAGCCGCCCCGGCCGGCCAGCTCGACGTCCACGCCGACCGGGCGCCGGCCCGCGCCGGCCGCGACCACGCCCCGGGTGTGCGACAGGCTGACCTCCACCCCGGGGTGGTCGGGCAGGTAGGGCTTGCCGTGGTCGGCGAGGCCGCAGTCCGGGCACTCCTGGGCGAGCACCAGCCCGGCGACCGGGACGCCGAGCAGGCGGGCGGCGCAGAGCCGGACCAGCACGTGCCCGGCGACGAAGTCGGTCCGCCCGGACTCCTGCCGGAAGCGTGCGGCGCGGGCCCGCTCGATCTCGGTGAGCAGGTGTTCGCCCGCCTCGGGGTGCCGCAGTACGGCGTCGGCGGACGCGACGGCGACGAGCGGCGCGTCCTGCTCCTGGGCCTCGGTGGTCATGACCTCCAACCTAGTCCGCCCAGCCGCCGGGCGGGGAGCCGGACCCTGGGGGAGCGGGCGGGACCGCGGTCCCGGCGGCGGGCGGGTCGGGCGGAACGAGGGGTCGTCCGCAGGGTGCTCGGATCCGATCTGAGGGCCCGCAGGGTGTGAACAGTCCGTTTTAGGATTGAATGTCTCTGATCTGTGGGATCATCAGGAGATATGAATGAATCTGGCAGGTCGTCCGGACCTGCCCTTTTCTCTGCGCGGAGGAATTGTCGATGGGTCAGGCCACCGGTTCGCCGGATCACCGAGCGACCGCCGTGAGAAGAACACCCGCCACCGGCCGCCGCCGGGCCGTCCGGATCGCCGTGGCGACCGCCGTCGCCGCCGTGCCGCTGGCCGCCGTGCTGACGGTCGGTTCGGCCGCCCCGCTCGCCCCGCCGCTGGGCGCCTGCTCCGGCCCCGACTGCCCCGCCACCTGGCCGCCGCCGAACAACGGCGACTTCACCGGGCGGGACGCCACGATCAACGTCTTCACCGGCGGCGACTACACCGTCAACGGCCGCGCGGCCGAGGCCGAGGGCAAGATCGTCACGCTGGGGAACCTGACCGTCGACAAGAACGGCGGCGGCGTCTACAACATGGGCGTGGTGGGCGTCGGCTCGCGCGTCGTGCCGCCCGACGGCAGTGACTTCGTCACCACCGGCGGCAACGTCGACGTCAGGACCGGCAACTCGATCCTGATCGGCGGCAGCGATTCCCACGGCCCGGCCTTCGGCAACCTGCGCCACGCGGGCGGCGTCACCGGCACCGTCAGCATCGACCCCACCGGCCGGTCGATCCAGGACCCGAACGCCGCCGCGCCCTACCAGGACGTGCTGACCCGGATCGAGGAGGTCTCCGACTGCGTCGGGCGGGCCACCGCGACCGGCACCGTCGACGTCTCCTCCAGCCAGGCCACCTTCACCGGTGACGGCGTCAGCATGAAGCAGGTCTTCAACGTCACCCAGAACCTGGCCTCCCCGAGCGGCGGCCAGATCGGTCTGGTCTTCACCAACATCCCGGCCGGGGCCACCGTCGTGGTGAACATGCTCGGGGACAGCCCGGTCATCAACACCTACACGGGCACCGGCCTGGCCGGCGACCAGACCACCGACCTGCGCTCCAAGCTGCTGTACAACTTCCCGACCGCGACCTCGGCGCAGATCAACGGCAGCGCCCAGTTCCAGGGCGCGGTCATGGCCGGCAACCCGGGCAGCACCACGACCCTCGCCCAGCCGGGCATCAACGGCCGGGTCTACCTCGCGGGCAACCTGATCCACACCGGTACGGGCGGCTACGAGATCCACAGCTACCCGTTCGACGGGGACCTGCCGGACTGCCGGGTGACGCCGAGCCCGACACCGACCTCGCCGTCCCCGACCTCGCCCTCCCCGACGTCGCCGTCCCCCACCTCTCCGTCGCCGACGTCGCCGTCGCCGACGTCGCCCAGCCCCACCTCGCCCAGCCCCACCTCGCCGAGCCCGACGTCCCCGTCGCCGACGTCCCCGAGCCCGACCTCGCCGCGTCCGACCCCGACCTCCCCGAGCGCGAGCACCACCTCGGCATCGGCGAGCTCGTCCACGTCGAGCGCGGGCCCGGCCCCGACCAGCCACCACCCGAGCGGTCACCACCCCGGTGGCCACGGCGAGTTGCCCTCGACCGGTGCGGGTAACGCGCCGGTGGTCTTCGGCCTGGCCGGTGTCGGCCTGCTCGGCCTGGGTGGCCTCGCCGTGCTGGCCGCCCGCCGTCGCCGGGGCCGCCACAGCTGACGCCCCGGCCAGTGCCCCTCGGGCCGCCCGCCCTCGTGGCCGGGCGGCCCGAGTCGCGTCAGCGCCCCGACTCGGTGCCCCGACCCAGTGCTCCGGCTCAGCCCCCCGACGGGTATCCGGCGAGTCCGGAGGCGAGCAGGCCGAAGGCCCGGTCCGCCGCCGACGCGACCCGTTCCCGCACCTCCTCGGCCGGCTCCCCGGCGACCATCGCCCGCCGCACCTCGCCGAGTGCCGCCCGGTGGGCCCCGGCGAGGGCGCCGGCCACCACCCGGGGGAGCGGGTCCGCCGGTCCGGCGTCCGACTCCTCGGCCAGGGCGGCGGCCAGGGCGGCCTCGGAGCGTTCGCCGAGTTCCAGCAGCCGGGCCCGCAGGGCCGGGCTGTCCGCGACGATCCGCCAGAACGCGGCCATCCGGGGGTCGAGCCCGATCGTCGGCTCCCCGTCGGCGAGGCCCGCCAGCAGGTCGGCCCGGACGGCGTCGACGGCGGAGCTGCCGGCGGGCCGGCGGCGGACCACGTCGGCGAGGTGGCCGACGACCTCGTCCTGCCGGTCGAAGAACAGGTCCTCCTTGGTCGGGAAGTAGTTGAACACCGTGTTGGGCGAGACCCCGGCGGCCCGGGCCACCTCGACGACGGTGACCCGGTCGAAGCCGTGCTCGGCGAACAGGCCCATGGCGGTGTCGGAGAGGAGTTCCCGGGTCTGCTGCTTCTTGAGTTCGCGAAGTCCCATGGCCGCATCGTAGCGCCGAATCATGGTGTCACTTAAAACTTGCAGTGACACCAAAAATATCGGCTACGGTGTCGCCATGACCTTCACCTTCGGCATCTACCCCGGTGGACTGCTCGGCGACGAGGCAGGGCTGATCCCTCCCGTCCGCCCCGACGATCCCGCGGAGATCACCGCCGCCCTGCGCGAACTCCAGGGGGAGGCGGCCGAGTTGCTCGTGCGCGCCTACCGCCTGTACCCGGACGGCGCGCACACGCCGGAGCGGCCCGAGCGGTACGCCGCCGAGGGGCGGAAGCTCGACCTCGTGCTCCAGTTCCGCGAGCGCAGCGGGGAGTTGGCGGGCTGGCTGGACTTCGTCCGGCGGACCGTCCGGGCCGAAGGCCCTCGCCTCGCGCTCCTGCAGATCTGCGAGGAGCCCAACCTGGACCTGCCCGTCCTCGACGGCAGCACCCCGAACGTCCGCCGGGCGCTGGTCGAGGGTGTCGTCGCGGCCAAGGAGGAGGCGCTGGCCTGCGGTTACGACCACCTGGCGGTCGGTTTCAACGCGGTGCCGAGCTTCGACCCCGCCGACACCTTCTGGCCGGAGCTGGGCCGGCTCGCCGACGAGCGCTTCCACCGTGCCCTGGACTACGTCGGCCTGGACTTCTTCCCGGACGTCTTCCGCCCCGTCCCGGAGGGGCGGCTCGCGGACGCGGTGCGGGCGGTGCTCACCGGCTTCCGGAACGACGCGCTGCCCCGGGCCGGGATCGGGCCGGCCGTCCCGTTGCGGATCTGCGAGAACGGCTGGCCCACCGGTCCGGGGCGGAGCGAGGCCCGGCAGGCCGAGGTGGTGGAGCAGGTGGTCCGGGCGGTGGCCGGGCTGGCGGGTGAACTCGCCGTCCGGAGCTACTCGTTCTTCTCCCTCCGGGACGCCGACAGCGCCGGCCCGGGTCCGTTCCACCACTTCGGACTGCTTCGCGACGACTGGACGCGCAAGCCGGCCTTCGGCGTCTACCGCCAGTTGGTGGCCGAGTTGACGATCGGTCAGTCGATCGGCTGAGCGAAGAACCGCTCCACCGTGCGGCGTTGGGCGGCGACGGTGTGCACCGGTTCGCCGACCACCCGGCCGGCCAGCACGACGGCCAGGTCGCCGACGTCCTGCCGCAGTACACCGGCGGCCTGCGTCCGGTCGGCGGCGATCCGGGCGCGGCCCGTGGCGAGGAGCAGTTCGCGGTCGCGGACGCCTTCGGCGCGGGCCGCCGCGATCGCCGCCGTGCCGCGCTCGGTGTACTCCTGGCGGATCCGGGCCGCCTGGTGCCGGGCCTCGGTGATCTCGTGCAGCGCCGCGTCCCGGACCGCCTCGGCCTCGGCGCGGACGGCCTCCGCCCGTTCGGCGCGCCCCTCGGTCGCGTCCCACCGCTGGGCCCGCACCCGTTCGATGCGGGGGAGCAGGACGACGCCGAGGGCGAACATGAGCAGGAAGAGCTGGGCCAGGCCGAGGACCAGCATGGAGGGATCCGGCTTGAGCGGACCGAGTTCGATGTTCACGCCAACCTCCCCAGGGTGTGACGGATCGTCAAGGACGAGGTTTCCCTGGTGCGATGGCGGTCGAACTCCCGCTCGGGCATGAGCTGCGTCACGTCGCCGGGCGCGCCGTGCTCCCGGTCCCGCTGCGGGCTACTGGCCCATGACGTACCTGACGGTCGGCCCGGTGGTCCAGCCGCCGTCCACCGCCAGCTCGGCGCCGGTGACGTAGGAGGAGTCGTCGGAGAGCAGGTAGACCACGGCGGTGGCGATCTCGGGCGCCTCGCCGACCCGGCCCATCGGGGTGTTGGGGTAGTTGCCCTCGCCGCGCCGGATGCCGACCGAGGCGGTCATCGGGGTGTAGGTCATGCCCGGGTGCACCGAGTTGACCCGGATCCGCTCGGTGCCGAGCTCCACCGCGCCGATCTTGCTGAGGCCGCGCACGCCCCACTTGGAGGCGCCGTAGCCGGCGGTGAGCGCCAGGCCCATCAGGCCGGCCGCCGAGGAGATGTTGACGATCGAGCCGCCGCCGGCCGCGCGCATCGCCGGGACGACGGTCTTCATCCCGATGAACACGCCGGTCAGGTTGATGTCCAGGACCTTGCGGAAGTGCTCGACGCTCTCGTCCGCGAGCAGTGAACCGGTGGAGATCCCGGCGTTGTTGACCAGGCCGTGCAGGGCGCCGAACTCCGCCACCGCGAAGTCCACCACGCGCTGCCAGTCCGCCTCGGAGGTCACGTCGTGCCGGACGAACCGGGCCCGCTCGCCGAGTTCGGCGGCGGTGGCCGCGCCGTCCTCCGCCAGCACGTCGGTGATCACCACGTTGGCGCCGGCCGCGACGGCGAGCCGGGCGGCCTCGGCGCCGAGGCCGCGGGCGCCGCCGGTGATCAGGACGGTCCTGCCGGTGAGGTCGTTCATGACGTGCTCCTTCGGGGGGTGGGGGCGGAGAGCATGGCGGCGGACACCGTCACCAGGTCGGCGAGGAAGGTCTCCTCGTCCGTGAGGGGGGTGGACCCGGTGAGGTACTGCTGCGCCCGGTCGGCCAGGGCCGCGCCCACCAGGGTGAGGACCAGGTCGATCCGTTCCAGCCGGATCGGCTCCGGCAGCGCGGCGATCCGCTCCTCGACCAGCTCGATCAGCCGCCAGTAGCCGCCGCCCGCGAGGGTGGGGTGCGGGGTCCGGGTGCGGACCCCGCTGCTGTGGCTGACCTGGGCGGAGATCCGCAGGCAGTACCGGCCCTGTTCGGTGCGCAGTTCGGTGGCCTCGGCCGCGACCAGCGCGTCGAGCAGTCCGGACAGGTCCGCGTCCGCGAGTGCGGGCAGACGCGGCGCGAGGGCCCGCTCGGTGCGGTCCTGGCGGCCGGCCATGATCGCGTCGAGCAGGCCCTCGCGGGAGCCGAAGTGGTACTGCACGGCGGACGGGTTGCCCTGTCCGGCCAGCCGGGTGATGTCCCTGGTCAGGGCACCCTCCACGCCCCGGGTGGCGAAGAGTTCCTCCGCCGCCCGCAGCAGCCTGTCGCGGGTCTCGTGGCCCGCCGATGTCCTTGCCATGCGCACCAGATTAATACTGTGCATTATTAACGGCAAAGGCCCCCCGCCGCCGGCCCCTTCCGCCGGCCCCTTTCCGCCGGCCCCTTGCCCCGGTCAGGTCACCTCGCCCCGACGGGAGAACCGTTCCTCCCGCCACTCACCGCTCTCCAGCACCTCGGCCAGCCGCCGGGCCGCGTCCCACACCTCGGTGTACGAGAGGTACAGCGGCGTGAAGCCGAAGCGCATCAGGTCCGGTGCGCGGAAGTCCCCGATCACCCCGCGCGCGATCAGCGCCTGGACCACCGGATACCCGTCCGGGTGCCGCAGCGCGACCTGGCTGCCCCGCCGGGCGTGCTCGCGCGGGGTCACCACCTCGATCCCGTCCAGGCCCTCCACCAGCGAGACGAACAGGTCGGTCAGCGCCAGGCTCTTGACCCGTACGGCGGCCAGGTCGGCCCGCTCCCAGATGTCCAGGGAGACCTCCAGCGAGGCCTGGCCGAGCAGCGAGGGCGAGCTGGTCAGGAAGCGCCCGATGCCCGGCCTGGGGTCGTACCCGGGCTCGAAGGCGAACGGGCGGGCGTGCCCGAACCAGCCGCTCAGCGGCTGCCGCGGACCGGCCGCCAGGTGCCGCTCGGCGACGTACAGGAAGGCCGGCGAGCCGGGGCCGGAGTTCAGGTACTTGTAGGTGCAGCCGACCGCGAAGTCGGCGCCGGCGGCGCCGAGTTCGACCGGCAGCGCGCCGACGGAGTGGCAGATGTCCCAGATCATCAGGGCGCCCGCGGCCTGCACCCGGGCGGTGATCCCGGGCATGTCCAGCAGTTCGCCGGTGCGGTAGTCCACGTGCGAGAGCACCACGGCGGCGACGTCGCCGTCCAGGTGCCGGTCCAGCTCCTCGGGGCGGATCAGCACGCTGCGCCCGCCCTCGACCAGGCCGGTCACGCCCTCGGCGATGTACAGGTCGGTCGGGAAGGCCTCGACGTCGCCGAGCACCGTGCGCCGCCCCGGGCGCAGTTGGAGCGCGGCCGCGAGCACCTTGAACAGGTTCACCGAGGTGGTGTCGCAGACGACCACCTCCGCCGGATCGGCCCCGATCAGCGGCGCGATCCGCCGTCCCAGCCGGTACGGCTGCTCGAACCAGCCGGCGTCGTTCCAGCTGCGGATCAGCTCCCGGCCCCACTCGCGCTCGACCACCCGGGCCACCCGCTCGGGCGTGCGCACCGGCAGCGCGCCCAGCGAGTTGCCGTCCAGGTAGATCACCCCGTCCGGCAGGGCGAACTCCTCGCGGAACGCCGCCAGCGGGTCGACGGCGTCCAGCGCCGCGCAGTCCTCGCGCGTGGTCATGCCCGTTCTCTCCTTCGCCACCGGCTCGGTCACAGCTCGTCCCGGATCGTCCACAGCTCCGGGAACACGTCCTGCTCGGCCGCCTTGCGCAGCCAGGTCAGTCCGCTGGAACCGCCCGAGCCGGGCTTGGCGCCCATGGTCCGCTTGACCGAGCTGAGGTGCCGCTGGCGCCAGCGGGTGACCCGCTCGGCGACGTCCAGCAGCGTCTCGGCGAGCGGCTGGAGGTCGGCGTACTCCGGCTCGGTGTAGACCCGGCGCCAGGCCGCGGCGACCTCCTCGGAGGGCCGGTAGCGCTGCTCCGGGACGGCCGCGGGCACCGCCAGGCCGCGGCGGGCCAGCAGGCCGAGCACCTCGTCGTACAGGCCGGGGGAGCGCAGTGCCTCGGCCAGCTCGGCCCGGGTCTGCGGCATCCCCTCGTACATGTTCAGCAGCGCGGCGTTCTTGTTGCCGAGCAGGAACTCCAGGTGCAGGAAGGCCGAGGACTGGAAGCCGGAGGCCTCGCCGAACAGGGCGCGGAAGGAGTTGAACTCCTGCGGCGTCATGGTGGCCAGCAGGTCCCAGGACTCCACCAGCACGTCCTGGACGTGGGTGCCGCGGCGCAGCGCGGCCCGCGCGGCGGTCGGGTCGTCCTCGCGCAGCGCCTGCCGGGCGATCGTCCACTCGTGCCGCAGCAGGTCGAAGAGCAGCTCCATCACCTGGGTGGTGACGATGAAGGACAGCTCGGCCGGCTCCTTGCTGCGCGGGTGCTGGAGGCTGTGCAGCTCCTCCAGCCGCACGTACTGCGCGTACGGGGTGCCCCGACCCGGCCGGCCGTCCCCACCGAACGACAGGCTGGGTGTCTCCACCGTGTCGTGCCCCATCCCGATCCCTCCTGCTCCGTCCGGGCCGCGTCGCCCGGGTCCGGTGGAGCGGACGGACGTCCTGGTTCCACCGGGGTGCCCATTGTGCGGCGCCGCGGTCCCCCGCTTGAATGGCCGACGAGCACCGCAACAGGGCTTCGGGTTGTCGTTCGCGAGGCGTTCGGTCGATCTGCTTTACGAATGAAAAACCGCTGATCACACCTGCTGATCACCATCGCTCCGGGAGCCCCCATGGACGCCGTCGACCGCCGCCTGCTGGCCGAACTCCAGGCCGACGCCAGACTCTCGTACAACGAACTCTCCCGCCGGGTGAGCCTGTCCGCACCCGCGGTGGCCGAACGGGTCCGCCGCCTGGAGGCGGACGGCGTGATCAGCGGCTACCACGCCCACGTGGACCCCACCCGGGCCGGGCTGCCGATCACCGCGCTGGTCCAGGTGCAGTGCTACGGCCCGCGCTGCGTGCTGCGCGACCCCGAGGTGGCGACCTGGCCGGAGGTGCTGCAACTGCACCGGGTCACCGGCGGGGCCTGCTGCGTGCTGCTGGTCGCGGTCGCCACGATGGCCGAGTTCGAGGCGCTCTGCGACCGGCTCGGCGGGTACGGGCCGCCGGCCAGCTCGATGATCCTCTCCAGCCCGGTGCCCTGGCGGCCGCTGCTGCCGAGCTGACCGGCGCGAGCCCGCCTGCCCCCCCGGCGCCGGCCGGCCCTGACGCCGGTTGGCCTTGACGCGGACGTCAGGGAGTAGGTTCCTCGGCATGCCGAACGAGCGCCACATCCTGCTGCTGCCCGGGAGCCTGCGGGCCGGTTCCGCCAACGAGGCCGTGCTGCGCACCGCCGCCGCGGTGGCCGACGACCTGCCCGGCGTCCGGACCACGTACTACGCCGACCTGGCCGGGCTGCCGCACTTCAACCCGGACCACGACACCGACCCCCTGCCGGAGCCGGTGGCCGCGCTGCGGGCGGCGATCGAGGCGGCCGACGCGCTGCTCGTCTGCACCCCCGAGTACGCCGGGACGCTGCCCGGCTCGTTCAAGAACCTGCTGGACTGGACGGTCGGCGGGATCGAGATCTCGGACAAGCCCGCGGCCTGGATCAACTGCGCCGGGCCCGGCCGCGGCCAGGGCGCCGAGGCGACCCTGGGCACCGTCCTGGGCTACACCGGCGCGGCCGTGCTGGCGCAGGCCTGCGTGCGGATCCCGCTGGAGCGCGGCGCGGTCGGCCCGGACGGGCTGGTCGCCGACCCGCTGGTGCGCGGGCGGATCGGCGAGGTGCTGACCCTCCTGGCGGCCGGCTGAGCGCCCGTCCGGGGGCTGCGGCTCAGTGCCCGGCGGGCAGCGGCACCCCGAGCCCGGCCAGGCCCTCCAGGAAGAGCTCGACGCCGACCGCCGCGAGCAGCAGCCCGAGCAGCCGGGACGCCACCTCCAGCGAGGTGCTGTGGGTGCGCCGCATCAGCGGCGCGAGCACGGCCACGCAGAGGTAGTTGAGCACCGCGACGGCCACGTACGCCCCGGCGACGGCGGCCTTCCAGCCCCAGTTGTCCTGGTTGAGCGAGGCGACCAGGACGGCGGTGATCGCGAGCGGGCTGGCGATGTACGGCAGCAGCAGTTCGCGGATGCCGTCCACGAGCGGGTTGCCCAGGTGCTCGTCGTCGTCGCCGTCCGCGCCGAGGTGGAGGCCGAAGACCAGCGCGACGGCGTAGACGAAGAAGATCGCCCCGCCGGCGAGCTGCAGCGACTGGTCGCTGATGTGGAAGAGCGTGGTCACCTCGTCCGCGCCGAAGCCGAGGACCAGGCCGATCAGCGCCGAGACGGCCGTGCTCCAGGCGGCCAGCCGCCGGAGCTCCCGGGTGCTGCGGTCCCCGGCCAGCCTGGCGAAGGTCAGCAGGGTCTTCGGCGGGCCGACCACGGCGAAGAAGGTGATGAAGGCGCTGCCCAGGTTGAAGACGAACATGGGCCCAGCATTCCTTGTCGGGGCCGGATTCGCCCGGATGGCGGCCCCGGGTCGAGCCGGCGGGCGCTCTCGGGTGCCATGGAGGTACGGACGACCACTCCCCCGGCGGAAACGAGGATGCGACATGTGCCTGAACCGTAGGGACCTGGGCCTGCTGGCCCTGCGCAGCGCGGTCGGCGGGGTGCTGATCGCGCACGGGACCCAGAAGCTGTTCGGCTGGTTCGGCGGTGGAGGCCTGGAGGGCACCACCCAGGCGATGGACCACATGGGCTTCCACCCGGCCCGGGAGAGCGCCATCGCGGCGGGCGTCGGCGAGGCGGGCGGCGGCGCGCTGCTGGTGGCCGGGCTGGCCACCCCGGCGGCCGGTGCGGTGGTGGCCGGGACGATGGCCGGGGCCGTGGCGGTGCACGCCCCGGCGGGCTTCTTCGCGATGTCCGGCGGCTACGAGTACCCGGCGTTCCTGGGCGGGACCGCCCTGGCGATGGGCCTGGCCGGCCCCGGGCGGTACTCGCTGGACCACCTGACAGGGCACGTCTTCGACCGGCCGTGGGTCGGCGCGCTGGCCTTCGTGGCGAGCGCGGCGGGCGCGTACGGGGTGGTGGCGCGCCGTCGGCACCTGGTGCGGCTGCGCGAGGAGCGGGCGGCGGTGGAGGCCGACGAGCAGGAGGGCTCCGGGCTGTCCTGAGGCCGGGCCCCGTCCGGAAGGCCGCAGGAGGCCTCACCCGGAGGCACCACCCCTGCTGGCGGGCGCGGCGGGCGGCTCGGAGGGTGGGCGGGAGGTGTGCCGGGCAGCCCGGCGCCGGAAGGAACGAGGACCCGCATGGACCGCCAGCCGCTCACCCGGGCCGCCTCCGGGCCGCGCCGCACCGCACCGCGCCCGGCCGTACCGACGAACCGTCAGCACCGGCTGGCCGCAGGGGTGTTGGCGGCCGCCGTGCTGGGTTCGGCGGTGCTGGCCGGCTGCTCCTCCGGCAAGAGTGCGCGCGGTGAGGCCTCCGCGGCGGCCGGCGAGGTGCAGAAGGCGGCCAGCGCCGCCGCCTCCGCCGCGTCGGCGCTGGCCTCGGCGGCCGGCGGCGTGGGCGGGCTGCTCGGCTCGGCGCAGGCGGAGGCCTCCGCGGCGGTCTCGGCGGCCTCCTCGGCGGTCGCCGGGATCAAGGGCGGGCTGGACGCCAAGGGGGACGTCTCGGTCGGCGCGGTGTCGACCGGTCCGGACGGCAGGCCGCAGGCGCAGCTGACCGTCACCAACCACGGCCAGGAGTCGTACCGGTACGTGGTCCAGGTGAACTTCACCGACGGGAGCGGCAAGCTGCTGGACGCCACCGCGGTGACCGTCCAGGACGTGGCGGCGGGCCAGAGCGCCCAGGCCACCGCGCAGGCCAACCGGGAGCTCAGCGGCACGGTGGAGGCCGAGGTGGCGAACGCCGTCCGGTTCTGAGCACCGGGCCGCGGGGAGCCCGTTCCGGCTCCGGGCGCCGCCGTTCCGGGGCGGGTGCGGAACCTTAAGCGGGTCTCAAGGCCAACAGGACCCCTTGACGGGGGAGTTGGTCTAGTCCATTTTTATTCCCCAGGTGCAGGGAGCCCCTGAACCGGCGTCACCGGCCTCGTGCCGGGGGCGCCGGTTCGGCACATCCCGGTGTCCGTCATGGCCTGTCCGCTCGATTCCCACCCCTGATCTGTCATGTCCCGGTCGTCCGGCCCCACCCCGGACGCGCCACCCCACCGGGCGACGGAACCCCCACACCCAGGAGTCACGCACCCATGCTGCGCTCACGCATTGAAAGGGCCGGGACCCCGGCTCCGGACGGGCCCCGCCGGCGCCGCCCGAAGAGCCTGGCCGCCATCGCGGCCGGCACCACCGCCTCGCTGCTGCTCGGCGCCGGCCTCGCGCTGTCCGGCGGTGGCGCGGCCAACGCCGCGACCACCAACTCCACCGGCGCGACCGCCACCAGCGGCGGCATCAAGGTCGCCTACTACGACCAGTGGTCGGTGTACGCCAACGCGTACTACCCGAAGACGATCCAGGACACCGGCGTGGCCGGGAAGCTGGACTACCTGATCTACGACTTCGCCAACATCTCCCCGTCCGACCTGGGCTGTTTCGAGGCGACCAAGGCCGCCGACACCAACGACAACAACCCCAACGCCGGTGACGGCGCGGCCGACGCCTTCGCCGACTACCAGAAGAGCTTCGGCGCGGACATCTCGGTGGACGGCGTCGGCGACGTCTGGAACCAGCCGATCGCGGGCAACTTCAACCAGCTCAAGAAGCTCAAGGCGAAGAACCCCAACCTCAAGATCCTGCTGTCGATCGGCGGTTGGACCTACTCCAAGTACTTCTCGTCGGCGGCCGCCACGGACGCCTCGCGCAAGCACCTGGTCTCGTCCTGCCTCGACATGTTCATCAAGGGCAACCTCCCGTCCGACGCCGGCTACGGCGGTCCGGGCACGGGCAAGGGCGTCTTCGACGGCATCGACATCGACTGGGAGTACCCGGGCGGCGGCGGCCACACCGGCAACATCTCCAGCCCGGCCGACAAGCAGAACTTCACCCTGCTGCTGCAGGAGTTCCGCAACCAGCTGGACGCCCAGGGCAAGGCCGACAACAAGACCTACGCCCTCTCGGCGGCGGTCGGCGCCGGCCAGGACAAGATCATGAACGTCGAGACCGACAAGATCGGTCAGTACCTGACCTTCCTCGACGTCATGACCTACGACATGCACGGCGGCTGGGACCCCCAGGGTCCGACCAACCACCAGGCCCCGCTGTACTCCGGCCCGAACGACCCGTCGACCCCGGCCAAGCCGGGCAACGGCAAGTACTCGATCGACAACGCCATCAAGGCGTGGACGGTCGGCGACGCCCAGTACGGCATCCCCGGCGGCTTCCCGGCCAACAAGATCAACATGGGTGTGCCGTTCTACTACCGCGGCTGGACCGGCGTCCAGAACAACGGCAAGAACGGCCTCTTCCAGCCCGCCACCGCCCCGGCCACCGGCGCCGCGATGTCCGGCAACGTCCCGGGCATCCAGATGTACAAGGAGCTGGCCGGCTTCGTCGACAACCCGTCCAAGACCTTCTGGGACGACGACGCCAAGGCCGCCTACTTCTACGACGGCACCACCTTCTGGAGCGGTGAGAACGCCAAGTCCATCCAGGCCAAGCTGGACTACGCGCACTGCAACGGCCTCGGCGGCTCCTTCGCCTTCTCGCTGTACGACCTGGGGACCAACACCAGCCTGTTCGACACGATGGTGAACGCCACCAACGGCTCCGCGGCCGGCTGCCCGGCCCCGCCGACCGGCACCCCGACGCCGACCCAGACCCCGACCGGCACGCCGACCGGGACCCCCACCGGTACCCCGACCGGCACGCCCACCGGGACTCCGACCGGCACCCCGACCACGCCGGCCACCTGCTCGGCCGCCCCGAGCTGGGACCCGAACGCCACCTACGCGGCCGGCGGCACCAAGGTCTCCTGGAAGGGCCACTACTACACCAACAAGTGGTGGACCAAGGGCGACGACCCGACCCAGAGCGGCCAGTGGGGCGTCTGGACCGACAACGGTCCCTGCTGACCCGCTGATCCGCTGATCCGCTGATCCGCGGAGCGGCTGACCTGCTGACCTGCCGACCCGCTGACCGTCCGGGGTCCACGGACCCCGCGGCACCTGAACGAGAACGGAGTCCGGCC
>NZ_JBHZCY010000065.1:0-38240 GCF_042786665.1 Kitasatospora sp. NPDC059146
GCGGAGGAGGGAGCCCAATGCAGCGCATTGGCGACCGACGACAACGCGGCGAGGCGCGTGCCCCGGCGTCGCCCCGCAGACGGGAGTTTGAAGACGGACCCTAGGACTCCAGGGACTTGGCGGCGTCCCGGATGACGTCGAGGACGAAGTCGGGGTGCGACAGCATGGGGACGTGGCTGCTGTCGACGTCGAAGGTCTTCGCGCCCATCCGCTCGGCGGCGGCCCGTTCCAGGTCGGGGTTCACGGTGCGGTCGTTGTTCGCGACGATGTACCAGCTCGGCTTGGTGCGCCAGGCGGTGCCGGGGACCTGCTGGGCGAACAGGTCGGGGACGGGGACGGCGCCCGTCGCGAGGACCAGCTTCTGCTCGGCGGCCGGCAGGTCGCCGCAGAAGTCGCCGATGCCCGCCTCCAGCAGCCAGAGGCGCCCGTCGGAGACGCCGACGTGCGCGAAGACGGGCGTCGGGGGGAACTTCTCCTGCTGGCCCACCGAGGTCTCGTCCTCGTCCGGGGCGAGCGCGGCGATGTAGACCAGGGCGCCCACCCGGTCGTGGACGCCGGCCTTGGTGATCAGGGTCCCGCCGTAGGAGTGGCCGACCAGCACCACCGGGCCCGGCACGTGCTCGATGGCCCGGGTGACGCACGCGACGTCGCCCGCGAGTGAGTCGAGCCCGTGCTGCGAGCTGTAGACCTCGTGGCCCTCGGCCTGGAGCGTGGGGATGAGCTTGTTGAAGCACGACCCGTCGGCCCAGAGCCCGTGGGCGAATACGATGCTGGCCTTACCGGCCATGACGTCCTCCTTCGTCCTTCGTCGGTAGCGCGCCGTGACGGAACACGGACCACTGCGGCCAGTATCCGTTCGGTCACCGTGCGCGGCATCCCGGCCGCACGCCCCGGGCGCCTCCCCGGGCCGCGACGCTCCGGGGCCGCCCGTAACCCTTGCGGCGCGCTTTCGTTGGACCGGCCATGAAGAAGCGCAGCATGCTCGCCGTCGCCTCGCTCGCCGTCGGTGTGGTGGCCTCCCTGACCGCTCCGAGTGCGCACGCCAGCGAGATCGGCGGCCAGGAGGGCCTGCCCGGTCCGCTGACCAGCGCCCCGGACGCGGTGCCCGGGCAGGTCGGGGACGCGGGTGGCGTGGTCGGCCAGGCCACCGGCTACGTGACCGGCTCGGCGGACGGCCTGGCGCCGGTCACCCCCGCGTAGCCCTTCCCCGGACTCTCGGGGCGGGCCCGGGGAAGGGTGGGTGCGGCCGTCGTGCGGCTCCCCTCCCCGGGCCCGGGTCGGGTCAGGCGCGGAGGAGGTACCAGCCGCCCAGGCCGCTGCAGGCGGTGTTGACGTAGGCCCCGAGGCGGTAGCCGGCCGGGACGGGCTGGTACGGGCAGACCTGGAGTCCGGGCCGGGCGACCACCTGGAACCAGGAGCCGATGCCGCCGCAACCGGGCACCTGGTGGCCGGTGTTGACGTAGCCGGGCGGGATCGGAGAACCCGCGCAGGTCCAGATGCCGTCCCTGGCGAGCTGCATGAACCAGGCGTCGATGTTGGTGCAGCCGTTGCCGTTGGCGACGTGGGCGGTCAGGACGTAGCCCGGCGGGATGGGCGAGGTGCCGCAGGTCCACAGACCGTCCACCGGCAGGCGCATGTACCAGGAGTCGTAGCCGTCGCAGCCGGTGGGGCTGTGCCCGGAGAGCACGTAGCCGGCCGGGATCGGCGAGGTCGCGCAGGTCCAGATGCCGTCCCGTGCGGGCTGCTGGTACCACATGCCGGCGCCGTTGCAGCCGTTGTTGGTGTGCATGGTGAGGACGTAGCCCGGGGTGACGGGCGCGCCCCGGCAGATCCAACCGGGCCCGGCCGCAGCGGCCTTGGCGGCGGAGGCCGATGCGGCGGAGGCCCCGGTGGGTGCGGCGGAGGCGGGTGCGGCACCCGCTCCGACCAGGACGGCCACCAGCAGCGCGAGCGCCCCGGCCAGGGCGGCGAGTCGGCTTCGGAGGGCGGCGGTCGACGAACGGTCGAGCAGTCGGTCACGTAGTTCTGTCACTTCACACCAGTCCTGTCGGCAGGTCCGTAGGGCCCCGCACGGCGGCCGTGCGGGCGCCGGGGTGGTGGAACCGGTGCGACAGTAGCAAGGATTGGAACGCTCCAAGAGGGTTCCAGAGCAGCCAGCATGCCCACGTCAAAGGTTGGCCGGAAACGCTCGCCCGGACCGACCCGGGCGGGGCCGCTCCGGGCCGGAGCGGGGGCGGGCCGGTCAGGACATCGGGGCGCCCAGGTCCTGGGTCCACAGAGTGCCGGCGGGGCTGGTGGCGACGCCGACGCCGATGTCCTTGAAGCCGCAGTCGAGCATGTTGGACTGGTGGATCCCGCCGTCCATCCAGCGGGCGAAGACGCTCGCCGCCGTGGTCGGGCCCCGGTCGAGGTTCTCGCCCCACTGGGACCAGCGGTAGCCGGCCGCGGTGATCCGGGCGTCCGTGCGGACGCCGTCCGGGTTCACGTGGTCGAAGAAGCCGCGGGCGGCCATGTCGTCGGAGTGCTTCTGGGCCGAGGCGTGCAGGCGGGGGTCGATCCGCAGCGGGGCGCAACCCGCCTTGGCGCGTTCGGCGTTGACCAGGTCCACCAGCTGCCGTTCCGGGTTGGGCTGGGGCGCCGCCGGGGTCGACCGGGTGGCGGTGGGCGAGGGCGTCGGGGTCGGGGTCCCGGTGGGGGTCGGCGTCGGCGTGGGGGTGGCGGTCGGGGTGTCCGGGACGGTCGCCGGCAGGGCCACCGGGGTGTCCAGGGCGGCGGCCGGGACGGTGGGCTCGGGCACCGCCGGGTGCGGCGGCTCGGTGGGGTTCGACCAGACCAGGGCCAGCGTGGTGACGGCCACCGCCGCGGCCGTACCGCCCGCCAGTGCGGCCTTGCGGGCGGCGGTGCCGGCCCAACCGCCGTGCGCGCCACCGCCGGTGGCCGCACCGGCCGCCGTACCGCCCGCGCCCGATCCCGCACCGGCCGCCGCCGTGTGGGCGCCCGCCGCGGCGGTCGCGGCGGTGTGCTGGAGGTGCAGCAGCGCGGGCGAGGCGGAGGGGATCGGGACCAGCGCGAGGCCGGCCAGCAGGCCCTCGGCCGGGAAGAGGTCGCGGCCCAGGCCGTCGCAGCCGGCGCAGCCGCGGATGTGCCGGGCGATCCGCTTGCGCCAGACCGAGTTCGGGGTGCCGTCGAACCCGGCGGTGACCTCGACGAGTTCGGGGCAGCGCGGGTAGGCGCCGAGGGCGCGGACCACGACCCGCCCGGCCTCCAGCTGCTTCTTCATCCGCTGGACCCGCACGGCGGCGTGCGGCATGGTCAGGTCGAGGGCCTCCGCGAGTTCGGCGCGGGTGAGTTCGCCGGCGGCCTCCAGCCACCACAGGGCGAGCAGTTCACGGTCGTCCGGATCCAGCCAGCGGGTGGCCTCGGCCACCTCGCGGCGCTGGCCGGACAGGCCCAGGCGCAGGATGGTGAGGTCGGTGAAGTCGGCCCGGGGGTCCGGGACTTCCCAGGCCTCGTCCAGGCCGCCGACGGTGGGCTGCTGCTGCCCGGCGGCATGCCGGCGGCGGACCTGGTTCATGGTGATGGCGACCAGCCAGGAGCGGAAGGACTCCGGGTCGCGGAGCCCGTCCAGGCCGTCCAGGGCGCGGATCATGGTCTCCTGGGCCACGTCGTCCACGTCGGCGTGGCCGCGCAGGGCGCGGCCGGCCACGTTGTAGACGAGCGGCAGCCAGGTGGCGACCAGGGCCTCCTGGGCCTGCCGGTCACCTGCCTGCGCCGCGCGTACCAGGGTCGTCCCGGTCCTGTTCTGCACATCAGCGTTCATGGTCCGCACTCCGTCTTGCCGTGTTTCCGTCCGCCGCTGCCTCCTCGGAGACCTGTGGGGAGTGATCAGATAACAACAATGTGCGCGGAATCGGAAAATCGGACTGCCCGGTGGCCGGAGGTACCGGCCACCGGGGGCGAGCGGAGGCGGGGTGAGCGGAGGCAGGGGTCAGGGGACAGGGCTCAGGGGCGAGCAACGGGAACGAGGGGCGGGGCCGGTCAGGCCGGGGCGGCGAACACCTGGGTCCACCACGGGCCGTTGGCGCCGGTCCGCACCCCCACCCCGAGCTGCTTGAAGTCGCAGTTCAGGATGTTGGCGCGGTGGCCGGGGCTGTTCATCCAGGACTCCATCACGGCCGCCGGATCGCTCTGGCCCCGGGCGATGTTCTCGCCCCAGGTGCTCCAGCGGTAGCCGACCGCCTCGATCCGGTGGTCGGCGTGGTAGCCCTCCGGGCTGGCGTGGTCGAAGTAGTTGCGGTTGGCCATGTCGTCACTGTGCGACTGGGCCGCGCTGGCCAGCCGGGGCTCGGCGGCGACCGGGCCGCACCCGGCCTTGGCCCGCTCGGCGTTGACCAGGTCGACGACCTGCTGCGCGAACGCGGGGGACGACCCGCCGCCCGCCGGGGCCGCGGCGGCCCGCTGGGCGGTGCCCGCGGCGGCGTTGGCGCTCGGGCGGGTGGTCGCCGGGCTCGGCTTGGCGGTGGCGGTGGCGGTGGCCGTCGGGGTCGGCGTCGCGGTGGGCTGGGCCGTCGGGGAGGCGGTGGCCGTCGCGGTGGCCGACGGGCTCGGGGTGGCCGACGGACCCGTCGCCGTCGGACTGCCCGAGGGCGGCACCGCGCCCGCGAGGCCCGCTCCCCCGGCGCCCGGCACCTGGATGCCCTCGTGCGTGCCCACCTCGGCGGCGACCAGCGAGTCGGCCGCGGCGGCCTGCCCGGCGAGGTCCCGGTCGCTCTGCTTGCCGCCGTACGCCGCGTAGCCCGCCCCGGCCAGCGCCGCGATCAGGCCCGTCCCGGCCACGGCGGCGACGACCGCGGTCACCGGCACGAACCCGCCGCGCCGACGTCCCCGGCGGCCGTGGCCGGTGTGCCGCTGGGCGGCCCGCCGCGCGGCCCGGCCACCCGGGCGGCCGGGGCCGCCGCTCCCGTCGGCGCCGCCGTCGCCGCCGCCGCTCGCCGGGATGACGGTCGTCCTGTCGTCGCTGTTCACGTGGCCACTGCTTTCTGTCCAGGTCGGCTGGTCGGGTGCCGACACCTGGGAGACCCCCCGGCGGAACGCCGATAACAGAAACTCCGAACGAATGTCCGGCGACTTGGTCACGTGATCCGGTCGAGCGCTCCGGTCGGCCGCCCCGGCGGGCCGGGCGCAGCAGGCTCGACAGGCGCAGCGGACTCAGCGAGCCGGGCTCAGCGGCCCGGGCCGTCCGGGGCCATGTCGTAGGTGACGAACATCGTCCGGGTGGCGACCTGGTCGTACTTGCTGCGCGCCCGGTGGTTGTCGTCCGCGGTGATCCAGCGCACGGTGCTCCAGCCGCGCTCGGCGGCGATCTCCCGCAGCCGGGCCAGCAGTTCGTCCACCGCCCCGCCGCCGCGCACCTCGGGCGCGACGAACAGGTCGTCCAGGAACCCGGCGACCGTGCCGTGCAGCGGCCGGGCGAACGGCCGGAAGTGCGCGAAGCCGACCGGCGTCCCCGCGCCGTCCCGGACCAGCAGCCCCTCCACCTCGTGCTCCGGGTCGTTGAGCCAGGACCACACCAGCTCGGCCTTCTCCTCCGGCATCGGCACCCGGTAGAACTCGCAGTACCCGCGGAAGAGTTCGCGCCAGCGCGGGTAGTCCCCCTCCTGCGGCGCACTGATGCTCCAACGGTTCACGGCGGCGGTGCTCAACTCGGTCTCCTCGCTGGTCGAACGGCTCGGGCCAGCATGCCGCCCCGTCGCCCGCCCGCCGATCTCCACCCCGGCCAACACCACCCGCCGCACACTCCACTCCGGCAGTTATCCCCGGGCCGTTTCCCCGGTTCCACCCGGGAGGGTGAAGGGCTTCTCCGCACCGGACCCCATCGCCTACGGTGGGTCATCCCGACAGCACGGAACGGAGGTTCCGGCGGTGGACGAACCGACGGAGCAGTACCAGAGCTACAGCTGGCAGGACGAGGACGGAGGCCGGTACACCGCCCTCTACCCGGGCACCGAGGAGGCCGACGAGGCCGGCAAGGCGCGGCTGCGCGCCCTGGGTGCCCGCGCATCGGAGGACCTCGGGGCCGAACAGGAGCAGGAGGCGGGAACGGGGCGGCCCGGCACCGCCCGGGCCGGAGCCGGGTGGCGCCGGTCCGTCACCATCGACCTCAGGAACCCCACCCCGCTGCCCGGTCCGCAGCTCGACCCGCAGTGGCTCCGGGCCTGGTGCGAGGAGACCGGCGCGGCCCTCGCCGGGTTCACCCGGTCCTTCGCCGCCAGGTACGGCTTCCCGCCGGGCGAGAACGCCCTGGTCCACGCGACGGAGGCCGGCCGGCGGGCGGCGGACGCGCTCGGCGAACTGCTGCCGGTGCCCCCCGACCTGGCGACGCTCTACGGGGTGCTCGACCGGGCCTCCCTGCCCGATCTCGACAACGGCTACTTCATCCACCCGCCGGGCGCGGTGACGGGGCACGTCCGCGAGTACGGCGTCCCCGTCATCCAGGGCGAGCGCCTGGCGCTGGTCTTCGGCAGCGACGGCGCGGGCCACCTGTTCGCGACCGGACACACCGGACGGGTCTGGAGGTCGACCACGGCCTCCCACGACGGCGCCTTCGAACCCGCCGCCGCCACCCTGGAGGAGTTCCTCGACGGGATCGGCCGGCTGATCGCGGGCCCCTGAGCTCCTCCGCTCCTCCGCTCCTCCGAGCGGCCGGGCCGAGCACCCGGCCGCCCGGAGGAGCGGACTACGGACTCAGAGCCGCTCGGGGACGGGGTTGCCGACCGCCTCGATGGCCCGGCGGACCGGGACCTTCACCAGGACGGCGAAACCGATCACGAAGAAGATCAGCAGCGAGATGATCGCCGAGCGGTAGCTGCCGGTGACCTGGTAGGCGAGGCCGAAGACCAGCGGGCCCATCCAGCTGGTGCCGCGGTCGCTGACCTTGTAGAGGCTGAAGTACTCGGCCTCCCGGCCGGCCGGGATCAGGTGCGAGAACAGCGAGCGCGAGAGCGCCTGGCTGCCGCCGAGCACCAGGCCGATCATGCAGGCCAGGACGTAGAACCAGACCGGCTGATGGGCCGGCATGAAGTAGCCGAGGGCCAGCGTGACCACCCAGCCGACCAGCGAGCCCAGGATGGTCTTCTTGGCGCCGTGCCGCTGGGCGATCCGGCCGAGCAGCAGGGCGCCGCCGATCGCCACGATCTGGACGATCAGCACCGCGATGACCAGGGTGCCCTGCTCCATGCCGAGTTCCTCGCTGCCGTACAGCGAGGCCTGCGAGACGACGGTCTGGATGCCGTCGTTGTAGCAGAGGAAGGCCGCCAGGTAGAGCAGCGTCAGCGGGTGCTTGCGCATGCTCTTGAGGGTGCGGCCGAGCTCGCGCAGGCTGCCGGCGGCCGGCTGGTCCGGCGCGGCCTCGGCGCGCGCCCGGACGACGCCGGCCCGGGAGGGCAGCCGCAGCATCGGGACGAGGGTGAACAGCGCCCACCACAGGCCGGCCGAGGCCAGGCAGATCCGCACGGCGGTGCCGGAGGAGAGGCCCAGCGCCTCGTGGCCCTGGAACAGCGCCAGGTTGGCGATCAGCAGCAGCCCGCCGCCCGCGTAGCCGTACGCCCAGCCCTTGGAGGAGACGGCGTCGCGCTCGTCGGGGGTGGCCAGGCCCGGGAGGTAGGCGTAGGAGAGCGCCACCGACACCGCGTACGAGATGTTGGCGACCACCAGCAGCGCGCCGCCGAGCAGGTAGCGGTCGCCGTCGAGGAAGAACATCCCCATCGTGGCGAGCGCGCCCACGTAGGCGAAGCCGCACATCAGCTCCTTGTGCCGCCCGGTGCGGTCGGCGACCGTACCGGTCAGCAGCATCGCCGCGACCGAGATCAGCACCGAGAAGGAGACCGTGTACGGGAAGAACGATCCGGCGCGGATCGCCAGGCCGAGCGGGTGCACGTCGCCGGACGCGTCGGCGGCGTTCTTCGCCACCTCGGTCAGGTACGGCCCGAGGAAGACCGTCAGGACGGTGGCCGAGAAGGCGGCGTTGGCCCAGTCGTTGATGTACCAGCCGAACTGCATCCGGCGCAGGGCACGGCCGTCGTCGGCGGCCGCCGGCGGCGACGAGACGTCGTCCGGCAGGTGGTCCGTGGTGCTCATGGGCTCCTATTTCACTGTGCTGGAGCCGGTGCTGCCGTCCGTCCAGCAGCCGCGCTCGCCGAGGACGCCCTTCAGGACGTCGATGCGATCCGCCATGATGCCATCCACACCCAGGTCGAGGAGAGACCGGATCCGTGTGGCATCGTCCACAGTCCACACGTGGACCTGCAGGCCGAGGCGGTGGGCGGCCCGGACGAAGGCCCGGTCGACCACCCTGATCCCCCGGTGCCGCTCCGGCACCTGGGCGCACAGCCCGGCGAACGGCGCCCCACCCCGCGCCAGCGGGCCCGCCAGCGAGCGCAGCCGGAGCCGGGCCACCTCGCGCGGGCCCAGCGAGGTCGCCAGCCGGGGGCCCGCGGCGGCGCGCACGGCGGCGATCCGGCTGTCGGAGAAGCCGCCGACGCAGACCCGGTCCCAGGCGTTCGTCCGGCGGATCGCCTCGACCAGCGGCCGCACGGCGGGCGCCGCCTTCACGTCCACGTTGAACCGGGCCGCGGGGAACGCCCCGAGCAGGTCCTCCAGCAGCGGCACCGGCTCGGTGCCGCCGATCCGGGCCCGCCGGACGGTCTCCCACGGCAGCTCGGCGACCGCCCCGGCCCGGTCGGTCACCCGGTCCAGCCGGGAGTCGTGGAAGGCCACCAGCACACCGTCGGCGGTGGCGTGCACATCCGTCTCCAGGTAGCGGTAGCCCAGCGCCACGGCGGCCTCGAACGCGGCGAGCGAGTTCTCCGGGTGCCCGAGCTCACCGCCCCGGTGCGCGAAGGCCAGCGGCCCCGGGTGGTCGAGGAAGGGGTGCATGCGGTGCTCCGAGCTGCTGGGAAGGGACGCCGCGCGGCCCGCTCCGACGGCGCCTCGGGACCGCGCGCGTTACAGTATTACGCACCCTGTCAAGGAGTAACGGCCATGGGCGTCGGCTCCGGCGACGCCCCGGCAGTGACGAGCCGATGGATCTGCGCGGTCACCAGACCGGTGGGCAGGGCAGGGGCGAGCGCGGTGTCGTCGCCCTTGTAGAACACCGCGCGGTTGTCGCCGACCGCCGCGTACAGGTAGAGCCGGGTGAACCCGCCCCGGCCGGCCATCGCCCCGGTGGGCGACAGGAGACGGAAGCCGACGACCGGCACCTCCAAGGCCTGGAAGGCCACCGGCTCGACCTCCAGCGGCTCGGCGCCGGACCGGTCGTTCAACCGGAGGCTCGTGCAGCCGCCCCCGTGGACGGCGTCCCGCAGCGCCTCGAAGTCCGCCCGCGCACGGCCGCCGGGGACGCCGGCCAGCTGGACCGACGTCCGGTTGCCCAGGTTGTTGTCGCCGGTGACGTACGTGAGCCGGGCGGAGTCGGCCGACTGCTCGATCATGGCGTCGAGGACCGGCGCACAGGCCGGCTTCCGCTGGGCAGCCCTGGCGATCGTCGCCACCGTGGCGTCGGACGGCGGCGCCTCGTCCTCGGTGGTGGTGCCCGGCGGCAGCTCGGCGACGGGCGCCAGCGCCGCCCGCAGCTGCTCGCCGGACAGTGGGGCGAGCGGCCGCCAGGCCGTCGCGGCCTCCGGCGGGACGGTGGCCGGCGCCTTGGGCACCGGAGCGGACGCGGTGGGCCGAACGCCCGGGTCGGCCGTGCAGCCCACCGCGAGGGCGAGCAGCGCCAGGGCCACCAGTACCGTGCGTGCGGCGTGCCGTGCCAAGGATCTCCCCCGTCTCCCGCCCTGCCGACGGTTCGCCCCTCGGAACGGGGCGGCGGCGGGCGCGGCCATTATGGCCGCGGGGTGCGGCGGTCCGCCTCGGGTTTTCCGTCCTCGAACGGTCCGGTGGCCGGGGGCCCGTCGAGCTCCTCGGTGCGGCGCAGGTCGTAGAGGTAGGACTTGCCGGCCTTCCAGCTGCGCCAGGGGCCGAGCGGCGGGAACGGCCCCTGGCCCGGACGGCCGGACAGCGGCCAGCCGTTGGCGGTCCCGTCGGCGTCCACGGTGCACCAGCCCCGCTCGGGCAGCCACCGGCACCACACGTCGAGGTCCAGGCGCTTGAAGGACGGCCGCCCGTTGAACTCGCCGTCCCGGCGGTAGCGGTAGGCCAGGCCGTCCGACCGGCGCACGAACTCGATCGACACGGACGCTCCCCCTCACCGGTCAACTGCTGGACGGGAAAGGCTACGTGCCCGGGCGGTCGGGGTGCGGGGTCGGGGGGCCGCGCGGATGCTGGGGGTGGAGGTGGCGGCGGATGGGGTTGCGGCGGTTGGCGGAGGTGTCGCGGGAGGTGGCGGCGGAGCCCGGGCGGCGGGCGAAGGTGGGCCTGTTGGCGGGGTGCCTGCGGGAGCTGGGCGCCGAGGAGGGGGCGGCGGCGGTGGTGCTGCTGTCGGGTGAGGCGCAGCGCTTGCGGACGGGGGTGGGGTGGGCGGCCCTGCGGGAGTTGCCGGCGCCGGCGGTGGAGGCCTCCCTGGGGGTGCGGGAGGTGGAGCGGGAGCTGGAGCGGATCGCCGGGGTGCACGGGGCGGGGGCGCAGGCCGAGCGGCGGCGGCTGCTCGCGGGTCTGTTCGGGCGGGCGACGGAGGTGGAGCAGAGGTTCCTGCGGGCGGTCCTGGTCGGGGACCTGCGGCAGGGGGCCCTGGACGCGCTGGTCGGGGACGCGGTGGCGCAGGCGGCCGGGGTGCCGGTGGCGGCGGTGCGGCGGGCGTTGATGTTCCGGGGGTCGGCGCGGGCGGTGGCGCGGGCCGCGCTGGCCGGTGGGGCGGAGGCCCTGACGGGGTTCCGCCTGGAGGTGGGGCGGCCGGTGCGGCCGATGCTGGCGGCGTCCGCGCCGGACGTGGTGGCGGCGCTGGAGCGTACGGGTGCGGCGGCGCTGGAGTGGAAGCTGGACGGGATCCGGGTGCAGGTGCACCGGGACGGCGGGGAGGTCGCGGTGTTCACCCGTGGCCTGGAGGACATCACGGCGCGCGTCCCCGAGGTCGCGGAGGCGGCGCTGGCGTTGCCGTTGCGGTCGGCGGTGCTGGACGGCGAGGCGATCGCGCTGGGCGCGGACGGGCGGCCGCGTCCGTTCCAGGAGACCGCGGCGCGTACCGCCACCCGGCGGGATCCGGACCGGTTGCGGGCCGAAGTCCCGCTCAGCGTACGGTTCTTCGACCTGTTGCACCGGGACGGTGCGGACCTGGTGGACCGGCCGGGCCGGGAGCGCTGGGCGGCGCTGGCCGGGGCGGTGCCGGAGGGTCTGCGGGTGGCCCGGATCGAGACGGAGGACCGGGCGGAGGCCTCGGCGTTCTTCCGCGGGGCGCTGGCGCTCGGCCACGAGGGGGTGCTGGTGAAGGACCCGGCGGCCGGGTACGCGGCCGGGCGGCGCGGGGCGGGCTGGATCAAGGTGAAGCCCCGGCACACCCTGGACCTGGTGGTGCTGGCGGCGGAGTGGGGCAGCGGCCGGCGGCAGGGGTTCCTGAGCAATCTGCACCTGGGGGCGCGGGCGGCGGGCGAGCCGGGCCTCGGCCCGTGGGTGATGCTCGGGAAGACCTTCAAGGGGCTGACCGACGCCACGCTCGCCTGCCAGACCGCCGAGTTGCTCGCCCGGGAGGTCGACCGGGACGCCCGCACGGTGCGGGTGCGGCCGGAACTGGTCGTCGAGATCGCCTTCGACGGCCTCCAGCGCAGCCCCCGCTACCCCGCCGGGCTGGCCCTGCGGTTCGCCCGGGTGGTGCGGTACCGGCCGGACAAGAGCGCCGCCGAGGCCGACACCGTGGCCGCCGTCAGGGAGTTGGCCGCCGCCGAGGGCCTGTGAGGCCGTCCGCGCCGCCCCGTCCGACGGCCTGGCGCCGGTTGAAACGCATTGCGCGGCAAGGGCGTTCACGCAGGAGCCGAATCGGCCATTCTTGCCGATCCGTCCGCCCTACCGCTCCGTAGGCGGACCAGCGGCGGCTAGGTTGACCGTGACAACGAGAGGCGGCCGCCGGGCAGCCGGCGGCGCCCTGGCGAGAGGTGCCGACATGCAGGTGAGCGTCGACCGGGACCGTTGCTGCAGCTCCGGAATGTGTGTGATGAACGTGCCCGCGGTCTTCGACCAGGACGAGCGGGACAGCCTTGTGACACTTCGCCAGGTCGTGCTGCTGCCCGAGCAGTTCGACGACGTCAGACTCGCCGCCGAGCTCTGCCCGGGCCGGGCGATCAGCGTCACCGAGGACGGGCCCGCCGAGGCCGAGGTCTGACGGTCCCCACCTGCGGCCCCGCAGGCCGCCGGGAGGCCTCCCTGCACCCGGCAACCCCACGAGGACACCCGCGACACGAGGAGACCCCCGCCTTGACCGCCGTACCCACCGCCCCCGCCGCACCCACCGCCCCCGCCGTCCCGCTGCTGCCGGCCCCGCACTCCAGCGGCTGCCCGTTCGGCCCGCCGCCCGTGTACACCGAGGCCGCCGTCACCGCGTCCATGACCAGGGCCGAACTCCCCGACGGCGACGCCTGCTGGCTGGTCACCGGCTACGCCGAGGTCCGCACCGTGCTGTCCGACCGCCGGTTCAGCGCCGACGTGCGCCACCCGGCCTTCCCGCTGCTGGTCGCCGGCGCCCGCGAGGAGCTGGTCACGGGCAAGCCGAACTTCCTGCGCCTCGACGACCCCGAGCACGCCCGCCAGCGCCGTATGGTCACCGGGGACTTCCTGGTCAAGCGGGTGGAAGCGCTGCGCCCGGAGATCCAGCGGATCGTGGACGAGGCACTGGACCGGATGACCGCGGGCCGGACCACGGCCGACCTGGTCACCGAGTTCGCGCTGCCGGTGCCCTCGCTGGTGATCTGCGAGCTGCTCGGCGTGCCGTACCAGGACCGCGACCGCTTCCAGGGCCTGAGCCGCACCCTGCTCAGCCGGGACAGCACCGTGGAGGAGCTCCGGGTGGCCCAGGACGAGGTCCAGGACTACCTGCGCGACCTGACGGCCCGCAAGCGCGCGCAACCGGAGGACGACGTCCTGAGCCGGCTCGCGGCGCGGGACGACCTGAGCCCGGACGACGTGGCCAGCACGGGCGTGCTGCTGCTGGTCGCCGGGCACGAGACCACCGCGAACATGATCGCGCTGTCCACCGCGCTGCTGCTGGAGCACCCGGAGCAGGTCGCCAGGCTCGCCGACCCGGCCGCGCTGCCGGGCGCGGTGGAGGAGCTGCTGCGGCTGCTGACCATCGTGCACACCGGGCTGCCCCGGGTGGCGGTGGAGGACGTGGAGCTGGGCGGGGTCACGGTCCGGGCCGGGGAGGGCGTGATCGCGATGCTGTCCACGGCCAACCGGGAGGAGGCGGTGTTCGGCGGCGCCGGGCACCGGTCGACGGACGAGCTGGACCTGGACCGGGACGCCCGGCGGCACCTGGCCTTCGGCTTCGGCGTGCACCAGTGCCTGGGCCAGCCGCTGGCCCGCGCCGAGCTGCAGATCGCCCTGGAGACGCTGTTCCGGCGGCTGCCGGGGCTGCGGCCGGCCGGGGAGCGCGCGTTCCGCACCGAGTCGTTCATCTACGGGATGCGGTCGTTGCCCGTGACCTGGTGATCCTGCGCGGCGGCGGTCCTCCACTCCGGTGATCCTGCGCCCCGGTGCCCGCCGCCCGGCGGCCCCCGGCCGCCGGCCGCCGGGTGCGCGGGTCACCCGGCTGGCCCCGGCGCCGGGGCGGGGGCAGGCTGGAGGGGCGAGGGACAGACCCGGCCCGACCGCGCCCGCGTCCGGGCGCGCCGGGGCCGGCCGAGGAGACGGAGCCCGCGATGACCGACATGAGCGAACGCTCCGCAGTGAGCACCGACCGCGAGGAGGACGTCCGGGCCGCCGATCCGGAGGAGGGCGTCACCTCGATGCAGAACCTGCACGCACAGGACACCTCCCAGGCGGAGGGCGACCCCATCCTGGACGAACCCGGCGCGAGGGGCCCGGACCGGGTCTGACCGTCCGCCACACCGATCCGACCGCCCGGCGGGACCGGGCGGTCCTTTTGACCGCAGGTGTCGCTGCCCGGATGGTGGCGCACCGGCGGGGGAGGATAGGCGCATGACCGAACACGATCAAACCGACCGGCAGACCCGGCCGCCCGCGGACCCGCGCACCTCGTGGGCGACCTGGACCACCCAGTCGATCATCAGCGGCCCCGGCGGGGTCACCACCACCGAGGTCGGCCCCATCTCCGGCGACCTCACCGTGCACACCACGTGGGTGGACGGCGAGGCGCGGCTGACCGTCCAGTACACCGGGGCGCTGGACTGGTACACGGTGTCCGGCAGCCCGGTCGCCGCGACGGACGAGAGCACCGCGCGGGCCGTCCACCAGGCGATGGTGAACGGCGTCAAGACGGGGCACGGAGCGGTCGCCCCGCCCCCGGCCCTCGGCGGCTGACCGCACCCCTCGTACGGAACGGGACGGCCCCCGGCGCGCAACGGCGCGGCCCCCGCGTCCGGCCGACCGGGCACGGGGGCCGGACATTCGGGCCGGACACTCGGGCCGGACGCGGGGCTCGGACACGCGGGGGCGCGGCTGCCGCTACTCGGTGATCTCCACCCCGCGCCAGAAGGCCACCCGCCCCCGGACGTGCTCCGCCTCCGGCTTCGGGTCGGCGTAGTACCAGGCGGCGTCCGGGTTGGCCTGCCCGGCCACCTCCACCGTGTAGTAGTTCGCCGTGCCCTTCCAGCTGCACACCGTGGTGGTGTCGGAGGGCCGCAGGAACTCGGCCCGGACCGCCTCCCACGGGAAGTAGTGGTTGCCCTCGACGAGGACGGTGTCCTCGCTCTCGGCGACGACGGTGCCCTGCCAAATCGCTGTGGTCATGGGCCGATTGTGCCGCACGGGCGCGCCCGCGACCCGCGCTTCGGGGGGATCGCGCGGCTCGGCGGCTCGGGACGTCCGAGGCGGTTCAGGGCAGCGGGTGGGCGTGCACCGGCAGGTGCGGGGTCTGGTGGCCGCCGCTGGCGAGCATCCGGACCTCCCCGGCCTCGCTGATCTCGGCCCGGACGATCCGGCTGGCGTCCTCGTAGACGGGGTGCCCGCCCGGGCCCTTGGCGCTGGTCCGGACGACCACGACCACGTCCTGCGGGGCCTGGGTGCCGGGTGTGCCGGGGAAGGTGAGGGCGTAACGGTCGACGGGTTTCATCGGCGGATCCTGCTCCTCGCGTCTCAGACGGTCGTCCCGGCGGCACGGGCGTGCGAGCCCCGCACCTCCAGCTCGTCGAGCAGCCGGGCGGTGGCCTCGGCGACCGCGTCCACGGCCCGGTCGAAGGCCTCCCGGTTGTGGGCCGCCGGTGCACGGAAACCGGACACCTTGCGGACGTACTGCAGCGCGGCGGCGTGGAAGTCCTCCTCGCCGGCGTCGGGCGTGACGGGCGGGCGCAGCGTCTTGATGTTGCGGCACATGAACCCAGTCTTGCGCGCGGGGGCCGCCGAGGCGAGCCCCCTGCTCCGCACGCCCCCGATTCGTCACACGGGCCTCACGGGGACGTCATCCGGGCCGATTAGGATTCTCGACGAACGAATTCCCTCGCCACGCACCCGCCGCGCACCCCGCCGCCCGAACCGCCCGCACCCGCCACGCACCCGCCGGGCGCGGGCATCACCCCGGAGTCACCCCTTGCCTCTCGCGCTGTTCGCGCTGGCCGTCACCGCTTTCGCCATCGGGACCACCGAATTCGCCGCCATGGGGCTGCTCCCCCAGGTCGCCGACAGTCTGCACGTCTCCATCCCGCAGGCGGGCTGGCTGATCTCCGCGTACGCGCTGGGGGTGGTGGTCGGCGCGCCGCTGCTCACCGCGCTGGCCGCCGGGAAGCCCCGCAAGGCGGTGCTGGTGGCGCTGGCCGGGCTGTTCGCGACCGGCAACCTGCTGTGCGCGCTGGCCCCCGACTTCTGGACGCTGGCCGCCGCGCGGCTGATCACCGGGCTGCCGCACGGCGCGTTCTTCGGCGCCGGGGCGGTGGCCGCCGCCGAGCTGGTGGCGCCGGACCGGCGGGCCCGGGCGGTCGCGGTGATGTTCTCCGGGCTGACCGTCGCCAACATCGTCGGCGTCCCGGCCGCGACCCTGCTCGGCCAGCACCTGGGCTGGCGGGCGACCATGCTGGTGGTGGTGGTGATCGCCGCCGCCGGGACGCTCGCCATCGCCCGGCTGGTGCCGGCCCTCCCCTCCCCCGGCCAGTCCGGGCTCCGGCACGAGCTGCGGGCCTTCCGCAGCGGGCAGCTGTGGCTGGCGCTGGCCACCGTGATGGTCGGCTGCGGCGGGATGTTCGCCTGCTACAGCTACATCGCGCCGCTGCTCACCGAGGTCTCCGGGTACGCGACCGGTTCGGTGACCGGGGTGCTGGCGCTGTTCGGGGTGGGGATGACGCTCGGCAACGTGATCGGCGGGTTCGCCGCCGACCGGGCGCTGCGGCCGACCGTCTGCGTCTCCTTCCTGCTGCTCTCGGCGACGCTCGCGCTGTTCGCGGTGACCGCGCACGCCCGCTGGTCGGCGGCCGTCACGGTGGTGCTGATCGGCCTGTTCGGCTTCGCGATCGTCCCGGCGGTGCAGACCCTGGTGCTGCAGAAGGCGCGCAGCGCGCCCACCCTGGCCTCGGCGACGGTGCAGGGCGCGTTCAACCTGGCCAACGCCCAGGGGGCCTACTTCGGCGGGCTGGCCCTGGCCGCCGGGCTCGGCTGGACCTCGCCGACCCTGGTGGGCGCCGGTCTGGCCGCGGCCGGTGCCGTGGTCGCGGTGCTGGCCTGGGCGGCCGACCGGCGCCCGCCCGCCCCGGTCCCGGTGGAACCGTCGGCGGAGCGGACGGGCGTGCCACTGACGCCGGCCCCGACCCCGGCCTCGGCGCCGACCCCGTAGGAGTCAGCCGCGGCGCAGCGCGGTGAGCTCCGTCGGGGCGGCGCCGCGCCACCAGGTGGGGTCGGCGGAGCCGTCGGTGGTGCGTCCGTCGCGGTGGACGTAGTGCCGGACGTCGCGGCCCGGGTCGGCGAACTCGCCGGCCAGGGCGCGCTCCAGCCACTCCGCGCCGAAGCGGAAGGCCTCGGCGGCCACCCCGCCGAGCGGGTGGAACTCGTCCTCGTAGACCCGCAGCTCCTTCGGGGCCCGGACCCGCTCGAAGCTCGCCAGGGCCTGGGTGAGGTCGGTGAGCTCGTCGAACTCGCCGATCCCGTAGAGCACCGGGCAGGTGATCTCGGCCACCAGGTCGCCGAGCGGCATGCGGTGGGCGAGGTCGCGGTCGAAGGCCTCCTCGTCGGTGTACCCGGCCATGTACATGTAGTTGTTCTTGAAGGTCGGCTGGGCCCGCTCGAAGATCGTCGCGAAGTCCCCGGTGACGGCCTCGAAGGCGGCGAGCGCGGCGATCCGGCGGTCGGTGGCGGCGGCCCGGGAGCCCCAGTAGCCGCTCATCGAGATGCCGAACATGCCGATCCGCTCGGCGTCGACCTCCGGGAGCTCGGCCAGGTGGTCGAGGTAGCGGCCGATCGCCCGCTCGTAGTTGCCGAGGTCGACGGTCAGCCCGCCGGCCCGGGTCTGGCCCTGGCCGGGGCCCTCGATGGAGAGCGCGACGATGCCGCGGGAGGTGTAGTAGCGCTCGGCCGCCCAGATGTAGTCCTCCTTGATCATGTCCATCCCGGGGCCGAGGATGACGGCGGGCGCGTTCTCGACCCGCCCGGCGGGCAGGTGCAGCAGGGCGTGGATCGTCGAGCCCTCGAAGTCCAGCACCACCCGGCGGACCCGGCCGTCGCGCAGGGCGCCCAGGCGGTCCACGCAGTGGTCGGCGTGGGCGCGCAGCACCGCCTTGCGCGGGTCGGTGGCGTCGAAGATCGAGTACTGCGCCCGGCCCCACATGACGGCGGCCCGCAGGTAGAGGTCGGCGGCGGTCTGCGCGAAGCCCGCGCGCTCGTGGTGGGCGGCGCGCTCCTCGGCCTGGCCGGCCACCGTCGCCCACGCCTTGGGCAGCATGGCACCGCTCCTGACCAGGGCGAAGACCTTGGCGAAGTCGGTGTGGTCGTGGCCGAGCTGCTCCATGGTCCCGACGGCCTCGGGGTGCAGCGCGTCGAAGCCGCCCTGGGCGAGGGCGATGTCCAGGGCCCAGTTCTGGCCGGTCGAACGAATGGTCATGACGGTCTCCTCCTGGAGCGGTGTAGATAAGTACTTAGCGAGTAAGTACTTATCTATTAAGTACTGAGGCTAGTCTGTTGTCAACCCGCCGAGGAGGAACCCACCATGACGACCGCACCGCCGCCCACGCCCGAACGCGCCCAGGCACTCGACCGCCTGGCCCGCGCCGCCTACCGGCTCAGCGCCGCGGACTCCCGGCTGCGCGGGCGCGCCACCCGCACCCCGGGCGCCCTGTCCCTCACCCACGCCCGCGCCCTGCGCACCCTGGCCGAGCGGGGGCCGCTCAGCATCACCCAGCTCGCCGCCGGCACCGAGACCACCGGCCCGGCCACCACCCAGCTGGTGAACGGCCTGGTCACCGCCGGCTACGTCACCCGCACCCGCCCGCCCGAGGACAAGCGGTCCGTCCTGGTCGCCCTCACCGAGGACGGCCGGGCCCGGCACGAGCAGCGCCAGGCCGCTCTGGCCGAGGCCCTGCACGCCGACCTCGACGACTACGACGAGGAGGCCCTGGACCGGGCCGCCGAGGTGCTGCGCCGGCTGTCCGCCGTCTACGACCGGCTGTAGCGGCGGACCGCCGACCCGGCGTGCCTAGACCTCCCGGTGCGCCTCGGCGAGGAGCAGGTAGCCCTCGCCGTTGGCCTTGATCCCGGCCCGCTCCTCCTCCGTCAGCTCCCGACGGACCTTGGCCGGGACCCCCGCGACCAGCGAGCCGGGCGGGACGTCCATCCCCTGGGTCACCACCGCGCCCGCCGCGACCAGCGAACCGCCGCCGATCCGGGCGCCGTTGAGGACGGTGGCGTTCATCCCGACCAGGACGTCGTCCTCGACGGTGCAGCCGTGCAGCACCGCGTTGTGGCCGACCGAGACCCGCTCGCCGACCACCAGCGGGAAGCCGGGGTCGGCGTGCAGGGTGCAGTTGTCCTGGATGTTGCTGCCCGTGCCGACGGCGATCGACTCGGCGTCGCCGCGCAGCACCGCGCCGTACCAGACGCTCGCCCCGGCGGCGACGCTGACGTCCCCGACCACGACGGCGTTCGGCGCGAGGAAGGCGCCCGGGTCGACGGCGGGCACCTTGCCCCCGACGGTGGCGATCAGCGGCTCTGCCATGACTGGTCCTCCTGGTGGTGATCGGCTGCACTGTCGCCGGTCAGCGTAGGGGGACGGTCAGGGCGCGGGGAGGGCGAGGTCGGGACCGAGGCCGGGGGCGGGGGCGGGAGCGGCGGGCGACTGCTGCGGGCCGCACAGGGCGGTGGCGGTCAGCCGGTTCCAGGCGGCGGTGGCGGCCCTCCCGTCGCCGACGTCGTAGGCGGTGACGACCGAGGCGAACTGGCGCCTGCCGTCCGCCGAGCCGAGCATCAGGGTGTTGTACCCGGGGATGCCGCCGGCGTGGCCCCAGAAGGTGCCGCACGGGGTGTCCACCCGCTGGAGGCCGAGGCCGTAGCCGCGGCCCCCGCCGCTCGCGGTGGTCCGCTGCATCTCGGCCAGTTCGGCCGGGGGCAGCAACCGGCCGCCGAGCAGCGCTCCGAGGAAGGTGGTGAGGTCGGCGGTGGTGGAGATGCCGGCGCCGGCGGACCCGGCCATCGAGGGGTCGAGCAGGGTGACGTCCACCGGGCCTTCGGCGGTCTTGAGGTAGCCGTGGGCGTGCGGGCCCGGGACGAAGGGCGAGTTGCCGGGCATCGAGGTGCCGGTGAGGTGCAGCGGGCGGATGATCCGGCGGGTGACCTCCTGCTGCCAGCTGTGTCCGGTGAGCTTCTCGATGATCATCCCGACCAGCACGTAGTTGGTGTTGGAGTAGGCCCAGTCCTGGCCGGGCGGGAAGGCCGGCGGGTACGTGTTCGCGATGTCGACCAGGTCCTGGAGGGAGTAGGGCCGGAAGCGGCGGCCGTTCAGCCAGCCCTCGTCGGTGGACTCGAAGGCCGGGTCCTGGGTGTAGTTGGCGACGCCGCTCGTGTGGTCGAGCAGTTGCCGGACGGTGATCGCGGCGCTGTTGGGCACCACGCCGGGCAGCAGGCACTCCAGCCGGTCGTCGAGGTCCAGCCGGTGTTCGCCGACGAGTTGGAGCAGGGTGGTGGCGACGAAGGTCTTGGTGGCGCTGCCGATCCGGAACCGGCCCTCGGGGTCGGCGGGGCCACCGCTGCCGCGGTCGGCGACACCGGTGGCGTTGCGCCACTCCAGCCGGCCGTCCTCCCAGACGGCGGCCAGGGCGGAGGTGGCGTAGCCCGGGCCGGTGAGGCCGGCCAGGGCCGCGTCCGCGGCGGCCCGGTCGGCCCGGCCGGCGGCGGAGTCCGTCCGGTCGGCCGGGTCGGCGGCGGTGAGGTGGAGGGCGCCGCGGCAGTCGGCGGCCGGGCGCGGTGCGGCGGGTGCGGCGAGGGCTGCCGGGGCGAGGGTGGCGAGCAGGCCCGCGGCCGCGGTGGCCGTGACGGCGGCGCGCAGCAGCGGACGACGGAGCCTCCGGACCGGGGCGGTCGGATCGGCGGTCATGCCGGTCTCCCTGGGTCAGGGCGCCGGAGCGTCAACTCCGACTGTTTCCATGGGCCTTGACACCATGGCAGGACCGGTCCGCAGCCGTCGTCAGCCTCCCGGAGGGCCCGCTACCCTGACCGTGGCCCGGGGCCGTACCCCGAGAGGTCTCGGGGTACGGCCGGGGGCCGGGCCCAGGACGGGCCCTCGCGGTGGGTCAGGACACCGGGGCCTTGGTGCGCAGGACCTCGATGAAGGCGCGCAGCCAGGCCGGGTGGTCGGGCCAGGCGCGGGCCGAGACGACCACACCGTCCACCACCGCCTCGCCCTCCACGAACTCGGCGCCCGCCGCCTTGATGTCCGGGGCGAGCGCGGGGTAGGCGGAGGTGCGGCGGCCGTCGAGCACCCCGGCGGCGGCGGTGATCAGCGGGCCGTGGCAGATCTGCGCGACGGGCTTGTCCCCGGCGAAGAAGTGCCGGGCGATCCGCTGCACGTCCGGGTCGTTGCGCAGGTACTCGGGCGCGCGGCCGCCGGGGATCACCAGGGCGACGTAGTCGGCCGGGTCGACGTCGGCGAAGGCGAGGTCGGCGGGCCAGGTGTACCCGGGCTTCTCCGTGTAGGTGTCGTAGCCGTCCACGAAGTCGTGCACCACGAACTGCAGGCGCTTCTTGGTCGGGGCGGCGATGTCGACCTGGTAGCCCTCCTCGCGCAACCGCTGGTACGGGTAGAACACCTCCAACGACTCGGCGGCGTCCCCGGTGACGAGCAGGATCTTCGATGTCATCGCCGACATCCCTCCACGTGATCGAACCTCGGTCCTGGTGCGGGCCCGGGCGCGGTGGCCGCCGCACCCGGGCCCGCACCAACCTCCCGTACCGGCCGCGCCGTTGGCAACAGGGCGCACCAGGCGTACGGCGGCGCACCACCCGGCGCGCGCGCCGGCCGCAAGCCGTGCGCGCCGGGGCGGGGGTGGGTGGGGCGGTGGGTGCGGTGCCCGGCTGTGGGGAGGTTGCGGGCGAGGCCTAGACTCTCGTGCTGCCTGCCCACCGACCGTCCACGACCCGTCCACCGGCCGTCCACCGGCCGCGGCCGGAACCGCCCCGGAGGAGCTCATGACCGATCGCACGACCTACCTCGTTCTCCCCGGGTACCAGAGTTCGGGCCCGGAGCACTGGCAGACCCGTTGGGAGGCCGCCGACCCGGAGGCCTTCCGCCGGGTCGAGCAGGCCGACTGGGACCACCCGGACCGGGCGGACTGGGTGGCGCGGGTGGACGCGGCGGTGGCCGCGGCCGCCGCCGACGGGCCGGTGGTGCTGGTGGCGCACAGCCTGGGCTGCGTCACCGCCGCCGACTGGGCGGCCGGTGCGGCCGCCGAGCGGACCGCCGCCGTGCGGGGCGCGCTGCTGGTCGCCCCCGCCGACGTGGACAACGCCGACGTGCCGGAGGTGTCGGGCTTCCGGCCGGTGAGGCTGGAGCGCCTCCCGTTCCCGACCGTCGTGGTCTCCTCCACCGACGACCCGTGGATCACCCCGGAGCGGGCCCGGGAGTTCGCCCGGGCCTGGGGCTCCCGTTACGTCGAGCCGGGCGCGTACGGGCACCTCAACGCGGACTCCGGGCTGGGCGACTGGCCGGAGGGCCGGAAACTCCTCATGGAGCTGTGAGCACATGACCGGGGGGACGATGGACGAGTGGACCGAACGGTACCGGCGCCGCCGGTCGCCGCGGGCCAGGCGGCTGCTGGCCCGACTGCTGCTCGCCGCGGGGGCGGCGGCCGTCCTGCTGTACACCGAGGGCCAGTGGGAGAGCCGCTCGGGCGGACTGATGCTGGTCGCCGACCTGCTGAACCGGCCGGAGCTGATGCTCGGCGGCGCGCTCGGCGCGCTGATCGCGGCCGCCTGGCTGAGCGACCGCCGCACCGCCGTACGGGCCGCCACCCGGGCGGTCACGGTGACCGCCGGGGTGGTGTTCCTGCTCGGCGTGCTGGCCGCGCACAAGGTGTCGGCGGCCGAGAGCCGCAGCCGGGAGGACGCGCCGGCCGGTGCGGAGCGCTCGCTGGTGGTGGTGCACCGCTCGTACGGCTCCGGGCCGCAGGCCGGTGAGCACTGGCAGGTGCTGCTGGAGAGCGGGCAGGGCTGGTCGGCCCGGCGCTGGCTGCTGGCGGACGTCGGCGGCGGCCCGGACGACGCCCGGCTGGTGACGGCGAGTTGGACGGGGCGCACCCGGATCACCGTGGTCACCGACTCCTACCGGCGGGTGTTCAACCTCGACCAGGACACCGGCGAGCCGGTCGAGGCGCGGTAGCGCCGACTTCGGCGGGAGGTGTCAGCGCAGCCCGAAGGCGTGGGCGGTGAGCGCCAGCAGGGCCGCGTTGCCCGCCGCGCCGAGCGCGGTGGCGGACAGGAAGCGGGCCGCCGTGCCGTCCGGGAACGGGTTGACGGCCATCGCGAGCAGGAACCCCGGCATCGTCCACACCACCGCCGTCCACTGCCGGACGGCGTTGGCCGCGCTCACCCCGCCGCGCAGTTCGCGGGCGGCGGCGACGGCGATCACCAGGTAACCGGCCAGGTAGCCGATCGAGGGCCAGAGGACGGCGGGGACGCCGAGGAAGCTGTGCGGCATGGCGCCCATCGTCCGCCGACGGGCCGCGGCCCCGCATGAGTACGGGTACTCAGGCGGGGCCGCGGGCGTCACTGGTCCGACGGGTCCGGGGAGTCCGGCGGGGTGGTGGGGGCCGAGCGGCCGGTCGCGCCGCCGTCCGACGGGGAGTTGCCGCGCGGGCGGCCGGTCGAGCCCGGGCCGGGCGCCCCCGTGCAGGTCGCCGAGGACGGCGAGCCGGTGGGGGTGCCGCACCCGGGGGTCGGGCGGACCGGGTCCGGGATGTGGACCGTGGTGAAGTCCTGCTCGGGCATGGACCGCACGGCGTCGCTCATGGCCTGCTGCCAGATCGGCCCCGGGCCGGTCGCCCCGAACACCTCGGGCTGGTACTGGCCGCCGATCCGGATGTTGCGCATCGGCACCTTGACGCCCGGGCTGCCCAGCCAGACCGAGCCGGCCAGGTTGCCGGTGTAGCCGGTGAACCAGGCCGACTTCTTCTCGTCCGTGGTGCCGGTCTTGCCCGCGATCTGGCGGTCGTCGTCCAGCCGGAGGTCCCGCGCGGTGCCGCCCTTCTCGGTCACTCCGAGCAGCACGCTGTTGATCACGTCGGCGGTGTCCGGGGACATCACCTGGTCGCAGCGGGCCGGGGCCACCGGGACGTCCTTGCCGGCCACCGTGGTGATCCGGTTGATCGCCACCGGCGCGCAGTAGGAGCCCCGGGCGGCGAAGGTCGCGTAGACGTTGGCCATGGTCAGCGGGCTGACCTCCTGGGTGCCCAGGCCGAGGGCGGGCACCTCCTGCAACGGGTCGCCGCTCGCCTTGCCGGTCACGCCCAGCTTGTTGGCCATCTGCTTGACGGCGCAGAGCCCGATCTCCTGCTCCATCTGCACGAAGTAGGTGTTGACCGAGAGCGCCATCGCCTGCTTGAGCTGGTACGGCCCCTTCTCGCTCGGGCTCTCGTTGGGGATCGTCCCTTCCTTCCTGCCCTTGTTGAGGTTCTTCCAGGTGCCGTCGCAGGTCTTCATCGTCGGCCAGTCCATCCGGTTCGGCGAGTCGTACTGCTGGGTCGGCGACAGGCCGGCCTCCAGGGCGGCGGCGGCCACGATCGGCTTGAAGTTGGAGCCGGGCTGGAACCCGATGCCCCCGCCCATCGCCGCGTCCACGTTGAGGTTGACGACGGTCTGGTTCTTCTCCTTCGCCAGGCCGTAGGGGCGGGTCTGGGCCATCGCCAGGATCTTGCCGCTGCCGGGCTCGACCATCGTCATCGCCGCCGAGACCGGGTCGGTGACGTACACCTTGGTGGAGACGGCGTGCTGGGCGGCGGCCTGCTTCTCCGGGTCCAGCGTGGTGTAGATGTTCAACCCGCCGGTGTCCCACAGCTTCTTGCGCTCGGCGGCGCTCTTGCCGTAGGCCGGGTCCTGCTTGACCACGTGGCGGACGTAGTCGCAGAAGAAGCCCATGCCGGCCTGGGCGGTGATGCAACCGTTCTGCGGGTCCTTGTAGTTGAGGCCCAGCGGGGCCGCCTTCGCCTCGGCCGCCTGCTGGGCGGTGATGTGCTTGTTCTCCACCATCTTGTCGATGACGGTGTCCCGGCGCTTCTGCGCGGCCACCGGGTGCAGCTTCGGGTCGTACTGGGTGGGGTTCTGCACCAGCCCGGCGAGCATCGCCGCCTCGGGGAGGGTGAGGTCCTTGGCGTCCTTGCTGAAGTACCGCTGGGAGGCGGCCTGGATGCCGTACGCCTGGTGGCCGTAGAAGGTGATGTTCAGGTAGTTGGTGAGGATCTGCTCCTTGGAGAGGTCCTCCTCCAGCTTGATGGCGTACCGCAGTTCCTGGATCTTGCGGCCCAGGGTCTTGCGCTGCGCCTCGCGCACCGCCACCGGGTCGTCCCCGGCCATCTCGACGTTGACGTTCTTCACGTACTGCTGGGTGAGGGTGGAGGCGCCCTGCACCGCGGCTCCGCTCTCCGCGTTCTTGGTGATCGCCCGCAGCACGCCCTTGAGGTCGACGGCGCCGTGCTCGTAGAAGCGCGCGTCCTCGATGTCCACCTGGGCCTTGCGGATCAGCGGCGACATCTGCTCGGCGGTCAGGACGGTGCGGTCGCGCTCGTAGACCTTGGCGATCAGGCCGCCCTTGGCGTCGAAGATCTGGGTCGCCTGGGTGAGCGGCGGGGTCTTGAAGTCGTCGGGGATGCTCTCGAAGCCCTCGGCGCCGCTCTTGGCGCCCAGGCCCATCGCGCCCGCCCCCGGGAGGATCAGCCCCGCCAGCAGGACGCCGCCCAGCACGCTGGAGCCGAGGAAGGTGGCCGCATGGCGCAGGATTCCGAGCGGGGTCTCACGGCGCCTCGGGCGCGGGACCCAGGTGTCGCCCGGGTCCGGGGCAGGTATGCGGCTCTTCGGTGACATAGTTCGAACATTACGGCCGTGAATCCCCACCGTGGGGGGCCTGTTGGCGAACTATTGTCACAAAATCGCGACAGGTTCGACTCATGTGTGAGGGTCGAACGTGGGTACACGCAGAAGCAAGGGCCGTTCGTCCACGGCCCGTTGCTCCTCCCCCGTCGGCGTCAGTCGGCGTCAGTCGGCGGCCGGGCAGTACACGTCCTCGGCCGGGCGGCGGCCCGTCACCAGGAAGTCCGTCACCACCGCGTCGCCGCAGGCGTTCCCGTTCGCCAGGTAGACGTCGTGGCCGCCGGAGTCGACCGTCACCATCCGCGCCCGGTCACCGAACGCCGCCCGCAGTTTGAGCGCGCCGGAGTACGGGGTGGCCGGGTCGCGCAGGTTCTGCGCCAGCAGGACGTTCGCCGGCCCCCGGCCGGTCACCCGCACCGGCGGCTCGGCGGGCGCGAACGGCCAGAAGGCGCAGGGCATCACGTTCACCGGCATGCCCGCGGTGAGCGGCCGGGCGGCCCGGTCGGCCGCCGTGTCCTTGGCGTAGGCCGCCGGGTCGGCGGGCCAGCGGACGTCGTTGCAGAGCGTGCCGACGGAGACCGCGAGGGTGTTCTGCACCGCCGCGTCGGGCGGCACCACCGGGGCGGGCAGCGGGCGGCGGCCGAGGCCCGCCAGCATCAGCCGGGCCAGGTCGGGGAACTTGGCGTCCGCGTACAGGCTGTTCAGCATGGACTCGCGCAGCACGTTGCCGCTCAGCTCGGCCGGGTTGGCGCCGGGCCAGGGCAGTGGGGCCGCGTCCAGCCGGGCGGCGAGGTCCAGGAACAGCGGGCGCACCTGCTCGGGGGTGTCCGCGACCCGGTCCGGGTTGTCCGGCGCCGAGGCCCACGCGGCGAAGTCGGGGAAGCGGTCCTCGGCGCCCTGGCCGAAGGCGGCCAGCCAGCCGCGGCCGACCTTCGACGGGTCCGGGTCGTCGTTGCTGTCCAGCACGATCCGGTCGGTGTGCCCGGGGAACATGGTGGTGTAGACGGCGCCCGCGTAGGTGCCGTACGAGGTGCCCCAGGCGGAGAGCTTGCGCTCGCCGAGGGCCTGGCGGATCCGGTCGATGTCGCGGGCCTCGTTGGCGGTGGAGATGCTGCGCAGCACCGGTCCCCCGTTGCGCGCACAGGTCTCGGCGACCCGGCGGGCGGTGGCCAGGTTGGTGTCGATCGAGCCGTCGGCGGCCGGCCAGGGGCGCAGCTTGACCATCGCCAGGTCGGAGTGGTCCAGACCGCAGCTGACCGGGGTGGAGCCGCCGACGCCGCGCGGGTCGAAGCCGACCAGGTCGTAGCGGTCCAGGACGGACTGCGGGAGGCGCCCGACGGCGCTCGTGGGGAGGCCGGTCCCGGAACCGCCCGGCCCGCCCGGAACGGTCAGCAGCACACCGCGGCGCAGGCCCGGCTTGGCGGTGGCGATCCGGGAGACGGCGAGCGTGATCTGTCGGCCGTCCGGGTCGTTGTAGTCCAGGGGGACGGTGAGGTCGGCGCACTGCTGGCGGGGGTCGACCCGGCCCTGGCAGGTGGTCCAGTCGAGGCCGCCCGCGCCGGAGTGCTCCGGGACGGCGGCGGCGGCGGGAAGGGCGGTCAGCACGGTGACGGCCAGCGTGGCGAGGGTGGTACCGGTGAGCTTCGACATGCCCAAGAGTCTGCTGCGGCAGGGGAATCGGGCCCATGCCGCCAGCCGGTCGATCGGGGGTGGGGCAATCCCCCGACGGCGGACGGGGGCCGTCCCGCACCCGGCGGCGGCGCGCCGACCGTTCGTGTCCTGCGGGGTGACGGCGGGCCGGACGCCGATGATTTCGGGTGCTGTGGAGGAGAACTGAGGAGGCGTGAGGTGACGGCAGGGAACCCGCACGACGGGAACGCGCTCGTGCACGAGCACGATCACGCGCACGAGGAGCAGCAGCACCGGCACGAGGGGCCCGCCGCGCCCGTGGGGCACGGCCACGCCCACGGCCACGGCCACGGGCCCGCCGCGCCGGTCTCCGCCCGTCTGCGCACGGTGGTCGCGGCCGTGCTGATACCGTTCGCGGTCGCCGTCGCCGTCGGCCTGGTGGTGCTCTGGCCGGGCGGGGTCCCGGCCCACCAGCACACCGGGGTCGGCTTCGACCAGCAGATCCGGCAGGGCCTGGTCACCCGGCTCCAGGAACTGCCCTGCGCCGACCTCGGCCCCGCCGACCGGGGCACCTGCCGGCAGGAGACCGTCGAGGTCACCGACGGCCCGGACCGGGGCCGCACCTTCACGGTGGTCGTCCACCCGTCCGAGTCGCGGCGCCACGAGGTCGGCGAGCGGGTCGTCCTCACCTCAGCGCCGAACGCCCCCGTGGAGCTGCGCTACAGCGTCGTCGACGTGGACCGGAACCTCCCGATGGGCGTGCTCGCCGGGCTGTTCGCCGTCGTCGTGGTGGTGATCGGCCGCTGGCGCGGGGCCGCCGCGCTGTTCGCGCTGGCGATCAGCTTCGCCGTGCTGTCGCTGTTCATCCTGCCCGCCATCCTGCGGGGTTCGGACCCGCTGCTGGTGGCGATCGTCGGCGCCAGCGCGATCATGCTGATCGCCCTCTACCTGTGCCACGGGCTCTCCGCGCGCACCTCGGTGGCGGTGCTCGGAACGCTGGCGTCGCTGGTCCTGATCGGGGTGCTCAGCCTGGTCTTCGCCGCCTGGGCGCGGCTGACCGGCGACACCTCGGAGGAGACCGGGCTGGTCCACGGCCTCTACCCCGGCATCGAGATCCGCGGCCTGCTGCTCGCCGGGTTCGTGATCGGATCGCTCGGCGTGCTGTTCGACGTGACGGTCACCCAGACCTCGGCGATCTGGGAACTGCACGAGGCCGACCCGACGATGGGCGCCGGCCGGCTGTACCGGACCGGCATGCGGATCGGCCGCGACCACATCGCCTCGACCGTCAACACCCTGGTGCTCGCCTACGCGGGGGCCGCGTTGCCGCTGCTGCTGCTGTTCTCCGTCGCGCACCGGACGCTGGTGTCGGTGGCCACCAGCGAACTGGTGGCCGAGGAGATCGCCCGCACCCTGGTCGGCAGCATCGGACTGGTCGCGGCGGTGCCGGTCACCACCGGGCTGGCCGCGCTGATCGCCGCCGCCGACCACCCCCGGACGGCACCCGTGCCCGCCGGGCGGCACCGGCCCGCCTGACGCCCCGGCGCGGGGCGGGGCAGGGCAGGGCAGGGCAGGGCAGGCGGACGGACGGACGGGAGGTCAGAGGCCGAGCAGTCCCGGGTCCGAGGCCAGGGCGCGCAGCGGCTCGCGCGGGTCGGCGACCAGTCGGCGGGCCACCAGGTCGAGGATGCCGCCCACCCCGGTGACCTCCGCGGCGAGCACGCCGTCCTCGCGGGTCAGCCGCTGCACCACCTGGAAGGTCTTGCCCCCTCGCCAGACGAACGCGCAGCTGATCTCCACCGTGTCCCCGGCGCGCAGCTCCCGCAGGTACTTCACCGTGGTCTCCAGGACGACCGGGCCCACGCCCTTGGCCACCAGCTCGGCCTGGCGGATGCCGGCCGCGTGGAGGTACTCCCAGCGGGCGTGCTCGGCGTACTGCAGGTAGACGGCCTGGTTCAGGTGGCCCTGGGTGTCGGTCTCGTACCCGCGTACGGTGACCCGTGTGGTGAAGTCCTGATCGGTCATGCCCGCACGGTACTCCGGTGGGACGGGCGGGACGGCGTAACGTCCGTCACCCGCCGGGGACTACGGCAGGGTGAGGATCCGCGGACCGTCCTCGGTGACGGCGACGGTGTGCTCGATGTGCGCGGCCCGGCTGCCGTCGGTGGTGCGCAGGGTCCAGCCGTCCGGGTCGGTGTCGTAGTCGTCGCGGCCGCCGGCCGTCAGCATCGGCTCGATGGCCAGCACCAGGCCCGGGCGCAGCGGGTAACCCCGGCCGGGGCGGCCCTCGTTGGGGACGTGCGGGTCCTCGTGCATCCGGCGGCCGATGCCGTGGCCGCCGTAGCCGTCGAGCAGCCCGTAGCGTCCGGCGCGGGCCACCGTTCCGACGGCGTGGGCGATGTCGCCGATCCGGTTGCCGACCACGGCGGCGGCGATCCCGGCCTCCAGGGCGCGCCGGGTGGCATCGATCAGCTCGGCGTCCTCGGGCCGGGCGGGGCCGACGGTGAAGCTGACGGCGGAGTCGCCGCACCAGCCGTCCAGGACGGCCCCGCAGTCGATGCTCACCAGGTCTCCGTCGCGCAGCCGGTAGCCGTCCGGGACGCCGTGCACGACCGCGTCGTTCACCGAGGCGCAGATGACGGCGGGGAAGGGCACCGGCGCGAAGGCCGGCCGGTACCCGAGGAACGGCGAGGTCGCCCCGGCGGCCGTGAGCACCCCCCGCGCCACCTCGTCCAGCTCCAGCAGGCTCACGCCCGCGGCGGCCTCCCGCTGCACGGCCGCCAGCGCGTTGGCGACCACCCGCCCGGCCTCGCGCATCGCGTCGAGGGCGGCGTCCGACTTGAGTTCGACCATGGTGAACCTCTCCCCTGGATCCAATTCTTATACCGGTATTTGTATCACGGTTCCCCGGAAGGGTCGGGCGCCCTACACTCGACGGCATGGTGAGGACTCCGCTGACCCCGTGGGAGCGCGAGCGTGGGGAGCGCTTCGGGGCGCTGCTGCGCGAGGCGCGTGGCGAGCGCAGCATGGTCGAGGTGGCGGCGGTGGCCGGTGTCTCGGCGGAGACGCTGCGCAAGATCGAGACCGGGCGGGCGCCGACGCCGTCGTTCTTCACCATCGCGGCGCTGGCGTTCGCGCTGGACCTGTCGCTGGACGAGCTGGCGGGCGCGTGCGTGCTGCCCGAGGACGGCGCCGCGCTCTCGGCGTAGGGCGGGCCCTGGCGTCGCGGTCCCGGCCTGGGGCCCGATCCGCAGGACACGCCCCGGAGCAGACCCGGGACGGGGACGGCCCGCCGGGCGCGGGGTGCGCCGGGCGGGCCGTCGGTCGGGGCGGGTGACCGGCCTCAGCCGACCGAGCTGTTGTAGCTCTCGATCGCGGGCTGGAGCTCCTTGGCTGCTTCGGCGAGCGCCTGCTGGGCGGTCTTGCCGCCGGCCACGGTCTGCTCGATGGCCGTCTCCACGCCCTTGCGGGCCTGCGGCATCACGCCGAGCAGGCAGCCGGCGGTGGCCGGGGTGGGCTTGGTGGCCTTCAACTGGTCGATGGCCGTCTGGAACTGCGGGTACTTGCCGACCCACTCCTTGTCCTTGGGGTCGTCCAGGGACTTCTTGTTGACCGGGAAGTAGCCGGTGCCGGTGTGCCACACGGCCTGCTGCTCCGGGCTGGTGGCGAACTTCTCGAACTCCCAGGCGGCCCGCTTCTCGGCGTCCGAGTGGCCGGGGCCGCTGATCCACAGCGAGGCGCCGCCGATCGCCGGGCCGCCCTGGTCGGCGGCCGTCACCTTCGGGAAGGGCGCGGTGCCGACGCCGAACTTGGCGGCCTCGGTGTAGCCGCGCAGCACGCCGGTGGACTCCAGGTGCATGGCGACCGTGCCGGACTTGAAAGCGGCCTGGGCGTCGTCGGTGACCCGGCCGGTGTTGGCCGCGTAGCCGCCCTTGACGAGGTCGGCCCACCACTGAACGATCTGCGCGCCCTGGGCGGAGTCGAACACGACCTTGCCCGCCTTGTTGCTGCGGCCGTTGTCGTTGTCGCAGTACATGGTGCCGGACTCGGCGAGCAGCTCCTCGACGAACCAGCCGTAGATGGCGGCGCCGAAGCCGTAGCGGACGGTCTTGCCGTCGGCGTCCTTCTTGGTCAGCTTCTTGGCCAGGTCACCGAGCTCGTTGAGGTCCTTCGGCGGCTGCGCCGGGTCGAGGCCGGCCTCCTTGAAGGCGTCGGTGTTCAGGTAGAGCAGCGGCATCGAGGAGTTGAACGGCATCGAGACCAGCTTGCCGTTGGCCGAGTAGTAGTTGCGGATGTTGGGGTCGAGGTCGTCCAGCGAGTAGCCGTCCTTGTCGGCGAAGGCCTGGGCGGGGACGGTCTGCTTGGAGTCGATCATGAAGCGGGTGCCGATGTCGTAGACCTGCACCAGGGCGGGGGTGCCCTTCTGCTGCACCGCGGCCTTGTACTTGGTGACCAGCTCGTCGTACTTGCCCTGGAACTGCGCCTTGACCTCGATCTTGCCCTGGTGGGCCGCGTTGAAGTCCTTCACCAGGCCGTTCAGCACGTCGGCGTTCTTGCCGGTCATCGAGTGCCAGAACTCGACGGTGGTGACGCCGGAGGCCTGGTCGAGCGCCTGGGCACCGGGCGCCCCGGCGTCGGCGGAACCGCCCGAGCCGGCGTCCGAGCCGCTGGAGCTGCAGGCGGTCAGGGACAGGCCGGCCACCAGCAGGGCCGCGAGCGCGCGTGCACTCTTCTTCACGAGGGTTTTCTTCTTTCCGGTTGACGAACGGGATGTACGGGCGGGATGTACGGCGGGATGTACGGGCGGAGCGGGTGCGGGCTCAGCGGACGGCGCCCGCGGTGAGGCCGCGGACGATGAAGCGCTGGCCGAAGACCACCAGGGCGAGGGTGGGCAGCAGGGAGAGCACCACGCCGGCCAGGATCAGGCCGGGGTCGGCCATCTCGGCGTCGCGCAGCGAGGTGAGGCCGATCTGCAGGGTCTGCATCTCGGCGGTGCGGGTGATGATGAGCGGCCAGAAGTACTGGTTCCAGGCCGACAGGAAGACGTAGATCGACAGCGCGGCCAGGGCCGGCTTGTTGAGCGGCACGACGATCCGCCACAGGAACCGCCAGTGCCCGGCGCCGTCGATCCGGGCCGCGTCGCGCAGTTCGCCGGGCAGTTGGCGGAAGGCCTGGCGCAGCATGAAGGTGCCGAAGCCGGAGGCGAGGAACGGCAGCACCAGGCCGAAGTAGGTGTTGCCGAGGCCCCAGCCCGACAGCGTCAGGTAGTTGGGGATGATGATGGCCTCCCAGGGGACCATCAGCGTCGCCAGGAACAGCCCGAACACCGCGGCCCGCGCCTTCATCGGCAGGAAGACGAAGGCGTACGCGGCCAGGATCGAGGTGACCAGCTGGGCGAGGGTGATGGCGGTGGCGGTGATCGCCGAGTTGGCGTACTGCCGGAACAGCGGGATGGTGTCCACCGCGCCGGAGAAGTTCCGGCCGGTCACCGAGTGGGGCACCAACGCCGTTGGGTAGGAGGCGAGTTCGGACGGCTCCATGAAGGCGCCGACCACCGCGTAGTACACCGGGAAGGCCACCGTGACCACGGCGACGGCGAGCAGCAGGTAGACGGCGGCGCGGCCCAGCAGGTCGCGCGGGGAGCGTCCGGCGAGGGGGCGGACCCGCGGGCGGGGCGGATCGGCCCGGACCTCGGCTTCGGTGACGACCGTGCTCATGCGTAGTGCACCTTCCGCTCCAGGACGCCGAACTGGACGGCCGTGCAGGCGAGGACGACCAGCAGCAGCACCACGGCCTGGGCGCTCGCCGTGCCGAAGTCGCTGGAGCCGTAGGCGAAGGCCTTCTCGTAGACGGAGTAGACCAGGGTCCGGGTGGAGCCGTCCGGCCCGCCCTTGGTGAGGATGTGGATCTGGCCGAAACTCTGCAGTGCGTGGACGGTGGAGACCACCGTCAGGAAGAACAGGTTCGGGCCGAGCATCGGGACGGTGATCGAGCGGGCCAGCCGCAGGCCGGAGGCGCCGTCGATCCGGGCCGCCTCGACGACCTCGCCGGGGATCGAGCCGATGCCCGCCGAGAGCACCAGTACGTTGTAGCCGAGGTTCATCCAGACCGTGGTCAGGGCCACCGAGAACAGCGCGTACCGGGATTCGGTCAACCAGCCGACCGGCCCCAGGCCGAGGTGCGACAGCAGGCCGTTCAGCACCCCGCTGGCCGGGTTGTAGAACACCGCGAAGACCACCGAGGCGCTGGCCACCGAGAAGGCGAAGGGCAGCGCGAAGGCGGAGCGCAGCAGCCGTACGCCCCGGATCCGGTTCTCCAGCAGCAGCACCAGCACCAGCGCGCCGAGCACCCCGGGCACCACGGTGAGCAGGGTGAACAGCGCGGTGGTGACCAGCGTCCGGCCGAAGTCGGCGGAGGCCAGCAGGTCGGTGTAGTGCTTGAAGCCGACGTAGCGGGAGGGCGCGCCGAAGAGGTCGTTGGCGTGTCCGCTGAGGTAGATCGTCCGTCCCAGCGGATAGCCGATGAACAGGACGAAGACCACCAGGGAGGGCAGCAGGAAAGCCCAGGCGAGCCCGTGCTCGCCCCATCGGCTTCGACGGCCCGCGAGGGGCACGGGGTGCGGTGCGGTCGGCATCGGTGGCACGTCCGCCTTTCGTGTGTTGGTTCCGGCCGAAACCGTGTCCTGCCCGAACGACGGCGCGGGAACCCCGCGGTGATCAACCGGTGTCCCCGGGATTACGCGTTCGCGTCAGATTTCGGCCGGTCGTGCGCGCAACAGCCGCTCCAGGAACGCCGAACGGCTCCGACGACCCCTTGGCGAAGGGGTCGTCGGAGCCGTCACGGGCGGGCTCAGGCGGTGACGCCGCCGTCCAGCACCAGGTCGGCACCGACGGTGTAGCCCGCCTCGTCCGAGGCCAGGTACAGCACGGCGGCGGCGATCTCGGCGACCGCGCCGGCCCGGCCGACCGGGACCTCGGCCTTCATCCGCTCGCTCTTGGCGGTGTCGCTCTCGCCGGGGCGGGTCGACATCGGGGTGTCCACCGGGCCCGGGCTGACGGTGTTGATCCGCACGCCCTCGCCGATGTGGTCACGGGCGGCGGAGCGGGTGAGCGCGGTGACGGCGGCCTTGCTGGCGTTGTAGGCGCCCGCGCCCTCGGCCCGCTTGTGGACGCCCAGGTTGGACGAGACGTTGACGATGGCCCCGCCGCCGTGGGCCCGCATGTGGCCGATCTGGTGCTTCATCGCCAGCAGGGTGCCGGTCACGTTGACCTCGAAGACCCAGCGGAACTGGTCCTCGTCGATGTCGGCGACCGGACCGGCCGCGCCGAACACCCCGGCGTTGTTGACGGCGACGTCCAGTCCGCCGAACTGCTCGACGACCTCCCGGACCAGCCGGGCGGCGTCCTCGCCGTTCGTCACGTCGCCGGTCAGCGCGACGGCCTTGCCGCCGGCCCGCTCGATCAGCTCGACGGTCTCGGCCAGCGGGCCGAGGCTGCGCCCGGCGACCGCGACCCGGGCGCCCTCCCCGGCGAAGGCGAGCGCGATCCCCCGCCCGATGCCGCTGCCGCCGCCGGTGATGAGGACGGACTTGTCGGCGAAACGCGTGCTCATGAGCTGAACTCCTTGGTCCGAGTGGTGCATTCAGGTGTGTGGGTGGTGCTCTTGGTGGTGGTCTTGGTGGTGGTCGTGATGGTGGTCTCGGCGATGGTCTCGGTGGTGACCTCGCCGGTGGCCCCGGTGACACCGGTGGCACCGGCCCGGGGCAGGACCGCGACCGCGACGGCGGTCAGGGCCAGCCCGGCGGCGGCCGCGGCGAAGGCCGCCGCGTAGCCGCCGACGACGGTCGGGCGGGTGGCGGCGAGGGCCATCAGGGCGGCCAGCCCGGCGGTGGGGCCGAGCTCCATGGCGGTGTTGAGGACGCCCGCCGCCAGGCCGGTGCGTTCGGGTGCCACCCCGCCGGTGGCGAGCACGGCCGCCCCGGCGAAGGAGGCGGCGGCGCCGGCGGGCAGCAGGAGCAGTCCGGGCAGCAACCCGGTGGGGTAGCCACTGGCGGGGTCGAGCCCGGCCAGCAGGGCGAGTCCGGCCGCCTCCAGGGCGAGGCCCGCGGCGGTGACCGGCACCGGACCGTACCGGGCGGTCAGCGGCCCGGCCAGCCGCCCGGACAGCAGCAGGGCGACCGCGTACGGCACGAACGCGGCGGAGGTGTCGGCCGCGCTCCAGCCGCGCAGTTGCTGGAGGTAGAGCGAGAGCAGCACGAAGGCCAGGGCGGTGCCCGCGGAGGTCGCCATCACGGCGACCAGGGCGGTGGCCCGGCGGCGGTCGGCGAGGAAGCCGGGCGGCAGCAGCGGGTCGACGGTGCGGCGTTCGGCGGCGGCGAAGGCGAGCAGCAGGAGCACGCCGCCCGCGAACGGTGCGAGCACGCCGGGGCTGCTCCAGCCGTGCTCGGTGGACGCCACCAGGGCGTAACTCGCCGCGCAGACGCCGGTGGTGGCGAGGAACGCGCCGCGCAGGTCCAGTGCCGGGCGGCGGCTCGCGGGGGCGGGTCCACGGTCGGGGTCGGGGCCGGATGCCGGGACGGCGGCGGGTACGGGCTCGGGGAGGGTGCCGGAGCGGAGCAGGCCGACCAGTGCGACCGCGACGGGCACCGCGAACAGCCAGCGCCAGGAGACCACGGCGCCGACCGGGCCCGACACCACGCTGCCGGCCGTCGCACCGAGTACCGAGAGTCCGCCCCAGGTGGCCATCGCCCGCCGGTAGGCGGCGGGTTCGGGGTGCAGCCGGCGGACCACGGCGACCGCCGCCGGGGCGGCGAGGGCCGCGCCCGCGCCCTGGACGAAGCGGCTCGCCAGCAGGACGGGGTAGTCCGGTGCGAGGGCGCAGGCGACCGAAGCGGCGGCGAGCAGCGCCAGGCCCCAGCGGAGCACCGGACGGCCGCCGTGACGGTCCGTCAGTCGCCCGCCGAGCAGCAGCAGGGCGGCGAAGGAGAGGCCGTACGCGGCGCTGAGCAGCAGGACGTCGGACGGGCCGAGCCCGAGCTCCCGGGCGACCAGGGGCAGCGGAACGGTGAGGATCATGATCGTGAAGATCAGCACCGCCTGGACGACACCGAGCAGCGCGAAGCTCCCCCGCGCCGTCGTGGTGACACTCATGGATTCCCCCCACACCAAATTTTTAAGAACGTTCGGTCCAAAATAAAGGCAGCAAAAGCCGGTGGAAGCCGACGGAAGACGATGGAGGACGGCGCAGGACGCCGGGCCGACCGAGCCGGAGACACCCCCGTGGGCCTCCGGTCCGGACCGGCGCTCAGTCCAGCAGCGCCAGCGCCTGCTCGGCGGCGTCGCGCACCCGGGGCCCGCCCTCGGCGGTCTTGCCCACCACCCGGATCCCCTGCAGCAGCACCACCAGCATCCGGGCCAGCGCCCGCGGCTCCCGCCCGGCGGGCAGTTCGCCCTGGGCCCCGGCGCGCAGCAGGGCGGCGGTCAGCGCCGTCTCCAAGTGGTCGTAGCTGACCTCCACCCGGCGGGCCGCCGCCTCGTCGTGCGGGGCGAGTTCGACGGCCGTGTTGGTGATGAAGCAGCCGCGCCTGCGGTCCTCGCCCCCCATTCCCGCGTATCGGCGCACCAGGGCGCGGACGGCCGGCAGCACCGGGCCGGGCTGGGACAGCTCGGCCAGCAGGCCGGGGTCGTGCTGTTCGTTGTAGCGCTCCAGCGCACGCAGGTAGAGCTCGTGCTTGCTGCCGAAGGTCGCGTAGATGCTGGCCCGGGCGATGCCCAGCCCTTCGACCAGGTCGGCCATCGAGGTGGCCTCGTAGCCGCGCTGCCAGAACAGTTCGAGAGCTGCCTGGAGCGCCGCGTCCGGGTCGAATTCCTTGGTCCGTGCCATGACCGGAACAGTAGCCCTTTCGAGACCGCTCGGTCAAGAAAGAGCGAGGAGTGGTCCAGACCGTTATCTGACGGAGCATTGCCAAGTGGACTAGACCAAGTCTACCCTTACCGCCCCGTCCCTCCTTCTCCCCCACACCCGCAGGAGGCGTTCCGGCATGCCCGCACACATCCCCCCGAACCCCCGGCAGGCCGTCGAGGCCGCGCGACCGCTCGTCCTGACGGCCTTCCGGATCGTCGTCGGCCTGCTCTTCGCCTGCCACGGCGCCGCCGCGCTCTTCGGCGTCCTCGGCGGCACCAAGGGCGGCGGCAGCATCCCGGCCGGCCAGTGGCCCGGCTGGTGGGCCGCACTCATCCAACTCATCGGCGGCGTCCTGGTGTTGCTCGGCAGCGGCACCAGGACGGCCGCGCTGCTCTGCTCCGGCTCGATGGCCTACGCCTACTTCACCGTCCACCAGGAGCACGCCCTGCTGCCGCTGCAGAACGGCGGTGAGGCCTCGGTGATGTTCTGCTGGGCCTTCCTGGCCATCGCGGTGCTCGGCTCCGGCCCGTACTCCCTCGACCGGCTGCTCGCCGCCCGCCGGCCGGCCGCCGAGCCCAGCCCCCAACCCACCTCGACCGGCTGAGCCTCAGCCCTCCGCGAGGTACCGCTCGACCGTGGCGACCTTGGCGGTGAGGCCGTCGGTGACCCCGGCCCGGTCGTCGATCTTGATGACCGTGCTCACCCGGTCGCCGTACGCCTTCACCGCCTCGATCGCCGCCCTGATCACCGGCATGACCTCGTCCCACTCCCCCTCGATGCTGGTGAACATCGCGTCCGTCCGGTTCGGCAGCCCGCTCGCCCGCACCACCCGCACGGCCGCGGCCACCGCCTCCCCCACGTCCTCGCCGATCCCCAGCGGGGTCACCGAAAAAGCTGCGATCACGGTCTGCGCTCCTTGCCGTCCGACGACGCCTGGTCGATGGGGCCGGGGGGGCCGGGGGGCCCCCGTGGGCCCCGGCCGGTAGAGGGGGGGGCGGGCGGCCGCGGGGGGGCGGGGGGGGCGCCGCGCCGGCGCCCCCCCGTCGCCCGGGACACCCGCGCCG
>NZ_JBHZCY010000065.1:38250-51236 GCF_042786665.1 Kitasatospora sp. NPDC059146
CCACTCCGGGCCGCGACCAGGCTAGGCCCTGCCCGGTCGATCGTGCCGGAGGGACCGTCGGACGACGGTCGGCAGCGGCGGTTCGACGGCGAGCGGGGCGCCGGCGTGGGCGCGGGCGGGGCGCCGGCGCGGAGCCTCCGCTTCCCCGGGCACACCAGCGCGAGAGCTGTGCACTCGTCCGAACGACTCCCCCGTGTCGACTTCCACATTCTGTTGAAGTCCCCTTGACGCCCCGCCGGGCCCGACCCTACCGTGTTTCCACATACAGAAACCGTTCTTCCGTATGGTGGAATTCAGGAGATGAGCCCTCCGAGCCACTGCGGGCCGACGCAGGAGAGACCCGATGCCTCGTATGACAGCCGCCCGCGCGGCCGTGGAGATCCTCAAGCTCGAAGGCGTCGACGTCGCCTTCGGTGTCCCGGGTGCCGCCATCAACCCCTTCTACGCCGCCCTCAAGGCCTCCGGCGGGATCAGGCACACCCTGGCCCGGCACGTCGAGGGCGCCTCGCACATGGCCGAGGGCTACACCCGTGCCAAGGCCGGCAACATCGGCGTGTGCATCGGCACCTCGGGCCCGGCCGGCACTGACATGATCACCGGCCTGTACTCGGCGATCGCCGACTCCATCCCGATCCTGTGCATCACCGGCCAGGCCCCGGTCGCCCGCCTCCACAAGGAGGACTTCCAGGCCGTCGACATCGCCTCGATCGCCAAGCCGGTCACCAAGGCCGCCACCACCGTCCTGGAGGCCGCGCAGGTCCCCGGCGTGTTCCAGCAGGCCTTCCACCTGATGCGCTCCGGCCGCCCCGGCCCGGTCCTGATCGACCTGCCGATCGACGTCCAGCTGACCGAGATCGACTTCGACCCGGAGGCCTACCAGCCGCTGCCGGTCTACAAGCCGGCCGCCAACCGGATCCAGATCGAGAAGGCCATCGCGCTGCTCCAGGAGTCCGAGCGCCCGCTGATCGTGGCCGGCGGCGGCGTCATCAACGCCGACGCGGCCGACCTGCTGCTGGAGTTCGCCGAGCTGACCGGCGTCCCGGTCGTCCCGACCCTGATGGGCTGGGGCATCGTCCCGGACGACCACGAGCTGAACGCCGGCATGGTCGGCCTGCAGACCTCGCACCGCTACGGCAACGAGAACTTCCTCGCCTCCGACTTCGTCCTCGGCATCGGCAACCGCTGGGCCAACCGCCACACCGGCGGCCTGGACGTCTACACCGCGGGCCGCACGTTCGTCCACGTCGACGTCGAGCCCACCCAGATCGGCAAGATCTTCGCCCCCACCCTCGGCATCGCCTCCGACGCCAAGGCCGCGCTGGAGCTGTTCGTCCAGGTCGCCGAGGAGCTCAAGGCCGCCGGCACCCTCAAGGACCGCAGCACCTGGGCCGCCTCCACCCAGGAGCGCAAGGCCCAGCTCCAGCGCCGCACCCACTTCGACAACGTGCCGCTCAAGCCGCAGCGCGTCTACGAGGAGATGAACCGGGCCTTCGGACCGGAGACCCGCTACGTCACCACCATCGGCCTGTCCCAGATCGCCGGCGCGCAGATGCTGCACGTCTACAAGCCGCGGCACTGGATCAACTGCGGCCAGGCCGGGCCGCTGGGCTGGACCATCCCGGCCGCGCTGGGCGTCGCCACCGCCGACCCCGAGGGCCAGATCGTCGCGCTCTCCGGCGACTACGACTTCCAGTTCATGGTCGAGGAGCTGGCGGTCGGCGCCCAGCACCGGATCCCGTACGTCCACGTCCTGGTGAACAACTCCTACCTCGGCCTGATCCGCCAGGCGCAGCGGGGCTTCGACATCGACTTCCAGGTCAAGCTGGAGTTCGAGAACATCAACGCGCCGGAGCTGGGCGTCTACGGCGTCGACCACGTCAAGGTCGCCGAGGGCCTGGGCTGCAAGGCGATCCGGGTCACCGAGCCGGAGGGCCTGCTGCCGGCCTTCGAGGAGGCCAAGAAGCTGGCCGCCGAGTTCCGCGTCCCGGTCGTGGTCGAGGCGATCCTGGAGCGGGTCACCAACATCTCGATGTCCGCCGCCGACATCGACAAGGTCAACGAGTTCGAGGAGCTGGCCACGCTCCCCGAGCACGCGCCGACCGCGATCAAGCCGCTGGCGCTCTGAGAACACCGCCCGGCGGGGGCGTACGAGCCGCTCCGTACGCCCCTGCCAGGCGGAACACCGGCGGGGCCGGCGCGGTTGAGCTGTCCGGGGCCGCTAGCGTGTGCCCGGGCGAGACCCCCGCTGCCGACCTGCCGAAAGGACCACCACCGTGAGCCTGTACGACATCCCGCTGCACACCCTGTCCGGCGAGCCCGCCTCGCTGGGCGACTTCAAGGGCAAGGCGCTGCTGATCGTCAACGTCGCGTCCAAGTGCGGGCTGACCCCGCAGTACACCGGCCTGGAGAACCTCCAGAAGCGGTACGCCGAGCGCGGGTTCACCGTGCTGGGCTTCCCGTGCAACCAGTTCGCCGGGCAGGAGCCGGGCAGCGCCGAGTCCATCCAGAGCTTCTGCTCCACCACCTACGGCGTGACCTTCCCGCTGTTCGAGAAGATCGACGTCAACGGCGACGACCGGCACCCGCTCTACCAGCAGCTGACCCAGGTCGCCGACGCCGAGGGCGCGGCCGGTGACGTCAGCTGGAACTTCGAGAAGTTCCTGATCTCGCCGGACGGCACCGTGGCCGCCCGGATCCGGCCGCGGACCGAGCCGGAGTCGGCCGAGCTGATCGCCGCGATCGAGGCCGTGCTGCCGGCCTGACGCCGCCCGTCCAGGACAAGGGCCGCCTCCGGGCGGCCCTTTCCCTTTACAGCAACAGCCTTGTGCCGGGCGGGAGTTCGCCCGCCCGGGCGGCCTCGCACAGGTGCTCCAGCAGGGTGGCGCGCAGGGCCTCGGCGGCCCGGGTCAGCGGCACCTCGTGGCCGTGCGCGACGGCGATGGTGCGGCCCAGCCCCGGCCCCGCGAAGGGTGTGACGGCCAGCCCCGAGCGGGCCGCCACCATCCCGGGCACCACGGCGGGCCCCAGCCCGGCCCGGACGAAGCCCAGCACCGCGTCCATCTCGCCGCCCTCGACCGCGAACTCCGGCTCGAAGCCCGCCGCCCGGCAGGCCGCCAGGGCCGCCTCCCGCACGTCGTAGCCCTCCCGGAACATCACCAGCGGCCGCCCGTCCAGCTCGGCCACCCGCACGGTGCGCCGGGGGCGCCGCCCGCCGCCCGGCGGCTCGGCCGAGACCAGCACCAGCGCCTCGTGCAGCAGCTCGGTGACGGCCAGGGCGGGCGCCGCCTCCCCGCTGGTCGGGGTGATGATCAGCGCGAGGTCCAGCTCCCCCGCCGCCAGCCAGCGCACCAGGTCGCGCGAGCCGCCCTCGCGCACCCCGAGCGCGACGCCCGGGTAACGGTCCCGGAACACCCGCAGCACGTCCGGCACCAGGCTGGTGCACAGGCTCGGCGGCGCGCCCAGCCGGACCCGGCCGCGGCGCAGCTGCACCGTCTCCTGGACGGCCAGCCGCGCGCTCTCGGTGTCCGCGAGGATCCGGCGCGCGAGCGGCAGCAGGGCGTCCCCGGCGTCGGTGAGGGCGATGTTGCCCCGGGTACGGTGGAACAGCTCGGCCCCCAACTCCCGTTCCAGCGAACGGATCTGCTGGGAGAGCGAGGGCTGGGCGACATGCTCGGCCTCGGCGGCCCGGGTGAAGTGCCGGGTCTCGGCGACGGCCAGGAAGTAGCGGAGTTGCTGGAGCTGCACACCACCAGGTTAAGCCGCGACGATAGGCCCCGGCTATCGTCACCAGCCGCAGCATGTCTTGGACGCACCCTGGCCGCCGTCCCTACCGTTGCTGCCATGACAACCGCGACTCGGACGGCCCGGCATCCGTCCACCCTGGTGACCCTGTGGCGGTCGACCGTCGGCAAGAAGGCGGTCATGGCCGTCACCGGACTGGCGATGCTGCTGTACCTGGTCGCGCACATGCTGGGCAACCTCAAGGTCTTCTTCGGCCCCGACGACATCAACGGCTACGCGGCCTGGCTGCGCACCATCGGCCAGCCCTTCCTCGGCCACGAGTGGTTCCTGTGGATCGCCCGGGCCGGCCTGGTCGCCGCCGTCGTCCTGCACGGCGTCTCCGCGTACCAGCTCAGCCGCCGGGACCTCGCCGCCCGCCCGAGCAAGTACGTGCACCGGCGCCGCCGGGCCAGCTACGCGACCCGCACCATGCGCTGGGGCGGGGTGATCCTCGGGCTGTTCATCGTGTGGCACATCCTGGACCTCACCACCCTCACCGTGAACCCGGTCGCCGAGCACGGCCACGTCTACCAGAACGTCGTGGGCACCTTCGGCCGCTGGTACAGCGACGTGTTCTACATCCTCGCGGTGGTGGCCCTCGGCTTCCACATCCGCCACGGCTTCTGGAGCGCCGCGCAGACCCTCGGCGCCAACAACGCCCGCCGCGACAAGGCGCTCAAGCTGACGGCCGACGGCCTCGCGCTGGTGCTGACCGCGGGCTTCCTGTCCGTCCCCCTCGCCGTGATGTTCGGAGTGGTGAAGTGAGCAGCGCCGACGTGAACAGCTACCTGGACTACGCGATCGGCGCGCCGGTCGCCGACACCAAGGCCCCCGCCGGACCGATCGAACAGCGCTGGGACCAGCGGCGGTTCGACGCCAAGCTGGTCAACCCGGCGAACCGGCGCAAGCACACCGTGATCGTGGTCGGCACCGGCCTGGCCGGCGGCGCGGCCGGCGCCACCCTCGCCGAACAGGGCTACCACGTCGTCCAGTTCTGCTTCCAGGACTCCCCGCGCCGCGCCCACTCGATCGCCGCCCAGGGCGGCATCAACGCGGCCAAGAACTACCGCAACGACGGCGACTCCGTCCGCCGGCTGTTCTACGACACCGTCAAGGGCGGCGACTTCCGCGCCCGCGAGTCCAACGTGCACCGGCTCGCCCAGGTGTCGGTGGAGATCATCGACCAGTGCGTGGCCCAGGGCGTGCCCTTCGCCCGCGAGTACGGCGGCCTGCTGGACACCCGCTCCTTCGGCGGCGTGCAGGTCTCCCGCACCTTCTACGCCCGCGGCCAGACCGGCCAGCAACTGCTGCTCGGCGCCTACCAGGCGCTCTCCCGGCAGATCGCCGCCGGGAACGTGGAACTCCACCCGCGCACCGAGATGCTGGACCTGCTGGTGGTCGACGGCCGGGCCCGCGGCATCGTCGCCCGGGACCTGGTCACCGGGGAGATCCGCTCCTACACCGCGGACGCGGTCGTCCTCGCCACCGGCGGCTACGGCAACGTCTTCTACCTCTCCACCAACGCCAAGAACTCCAACACCACCGCCATCTGGCGGGCCCACCGGCGCGGCGCCTACTTCGCCAACCCGTGCTTCACCCAGATCCACCCCACCTGCATCCCGCGCTCCGGCGACCACCAGTCCAAGCTCACCCTGATGAGCGAGTCGCTGCGCAACGACGGCCGGATCTGGGTGCCCAAGGCCGCCGGGGACACCCGCCCGCCCGGGCAGATCCCGGAGGAGGAGCGGGACTACTACCTGGAGCGGATCTACCCCTCCTTCGGCAACCTGGTGCCCCGCGACATCGCCTCCCGGGCCGCCAAGAACGTCTGCGACGAGGGCCGCGGCGTCGGCCCCGGCGGCCAGGGCGTGTACCTGGACTTCGCCGACGCGATCCGCCGGATGGGCCGGGAGGCCGTCGAGGCCAAGTACGGCAACCTCTTCGACATGTACGAGCGGATCACCGCCGAGGACCCGTACCGGGTGCCGATGCGGATCTACCCGGCGATCCACTACACGATGGGCGGGCTCTGGGTCGACTACGACCTGCAGACCAGCGTCCCGGGCCTGTTCGCGATCGGCGAGGCCAACTTCTCCGACCACGGCGCCAACCGGCTCGGCGCCAGCGCGCTGATGCAGGGCCTGGCCGACGGCTACTTCGTGCTGCCGCCCACCCTCAACGACTACCTGGCCCGCAACCCGGTGGCCCCCGTCCCCGCCGACCACCCGGTGCTCACCGAGGTCGAGGCGGAGGTCGAGGACCGGCTCAACCTGATCCTCTCCGTCGACGGCGACCGCACCCCGGACTCCTTCCACCGCGAACTCGGCGAACTGCTCTGGGACGAGTGCGGGATGGCCCGCGACGAGGCCGGGCTCAAGCGCGCCCTGGCCCGGATCCCGCAGCTGCGCGAGGAGTTCTGGCGCCGGATCAAGGTGCCCGGCACCGGCCAGGAGCTCAACCAGTCCCTGGAGAAGGCCAACCGGCTGGTCGACTACTTCGAACTCGCCGAACTCATGTGCCTGGACGCGCTGCACCGCGCCGAGTCCTGCGGCGGCCACTTCCGCACCGAGAGCCAGACCCCCGACGGCGAGGCCGCCCGCCGCGACGAGGACTTCACCTACGCCGCCGCCTGGGAGTTCACCGCCACCGGCGAGGCCCCCGTCCTCCACCGCGAGCACCTCGACTTCGAACACGTCCACCCCACCCAGCGGAGTTACGCATGAACCTCACCCTGCGCATCTGGCGCCAGGCGGGCCCGGACGCACCCGGCTCGATGACCACCTACCAGGTCAGCGGCATCAGCCCGGACATGTCCTTCCTGGAGATGCTCGACACCCTCAACGAGGAACTCATCACCCGCGGCGACCAGCCGGTCGCCTTCGACCACGACTGCCGCGAGGGCATCTGCGGGGCCTGCGGCATGGTCATCAACGGCCAGGCGCACGGCCCCGAGCACACCACCACCTGCCAGTTGCACATGCGGCACTTCCGGGACGGCGACACCATCGACGTCGAACCGTGGCGGGCCTCGGCCTTCCCGGTGGTCAAGGACCTCGTGGTGGACCGCTCCGCCTTCGACCGGATCATCGGCTCCGGCGGCTACATCACCGCCCCCACCGGCAGCGCCCCCGACGCGCACGCCACGCCCGTCCCCAAGGAGGCCGCCGACACCGCCTTCGAGCACGCCGAGTGCATCGGCTGCGGCGCCTGCGTGGCGGCCTGCCCGAACGGCTCGGCGATGCTGTTCACCTCCGCCAAGGTGGTGCACCTCAACGTGCTGCCGCAGGGCGGGCCGGAGCGCTCCGCCCGGGTGCGCAACATGGTCACGGCGATGGACGCCGAGGGCTTCGGCGGCTGCACCAACACCGGCGAGTGCGCCACCGCCTGCCCCAAGGGCATCCCGCTGCCCAGCATCGCGGCGATGAACCGGGAGTTCCTGCGGGCCGCCCGCGGCTGACGCCCCTCGCCTCGACTCCCCTCGGCTCGCCTCGGCTCCCCCAAGACGGTCGGCCCCTCGCTCTGGTGCTCAGGCGAGGGGCCGACGCTGTTCTCCGGGGCGTGCGAGGGGAGTTCGCGCTCCCCGAACGAGTGGTGGAACGCCGCACGCGGTGCTTCCTGGCGGAAAATCGCGCTACGGTGGTGCTCCGCTACGGGAGGACGGCATATGCCCGAGGTTCAGTCCTGCTCCGGCTGCGGCGGGTCCGGGGGGACCCAGAAGACCGAGGCAACGGTCGAACTGGACGAGGAAGGAGGCATGGTGCCCAGCGTTCACACCTTCTGGTCACCCTGCGGTCGGTGCCACGGATCCGGGACGGTGATCGTCGGATGAGGTTGGTCTTCGAGTGCGTCGAGTGCGGTGGGCACTACCTGCCGCCGGAGGGCATGGTCTACCCGGACGGGCCGGCCTCGGCGGTCTGGTGCTCCCCCTGTCAGACGTCCAAGCGCACGGCGGGCCTCCGGGAGGACCCGCTGCTCGCCCGGGTCGCCCTGGCCGCCGCCCGGGCCGCGCTGGCCCGGCGCACCGCCGAGGCCGTCGAGCCGGTCCCGGCCGGGCGCGCCGACGTCCGCCCGTCCCGTCCGCCGCTGTCCCGGCGGGCGCGCTCCGGACCGGGCGGGGTACGCGGCAAGCTGGGCTGAGCAGCTCCTCCGGGCATCCGTCAAGTACCGCTTTCGACACAGCGCTTGCGCCTGCCACGAGCCCACCGGACTGACCCGCGAGCCGGGGGACGTCGCCGCACCCACGCTGGGCCTGGCGATGTCGATGTCGATGAGGATCTCGATGAGGATCCTGCCTCAGGAGGCGCTCGCCCTCAGAACAGCGCCTCCTGGGTGTCCGGCTCCGGCGGGCGGACCCGCTCCTCCAGGACCAGCCCCTCGGAGGCCCGGCCGACCGCCGGCGTGAGCGTCCAGCCGGTCAGCCGTCGGGTGTCCAGCAGCAGCGGGCCGGAGCCGTCCGGCTGGTCCAGGAAGAGGTGCCGCCCCACCGGCGGGCGCAGCGTACCGGCGACCACCGCGCCCGCGGCCAGGCCGGTGACCTCCCGGTAGGTCTCGGGGGCGCCGCCGGCCAAGCCGTAGCGCTCCACGTGGTCCGTCACCGGGCGGTCCGCGAGCAGCTCCACGGCGTGCCCGTCCAGCAGTCGGTGCGCCCGGGCCCGGGCCTCCGTCAGCACGGCGCGGCGGTGCGCGGCGTCGCCGTGCGACCACCAGTGGTCGGTCTTGATCCGGGACTTGAACCGCTCGCGCGCCATGCCCGAGGCGGCGACGGTGAGTTCGGCGCGGCGCACCGCGGGCAGGCCGCCGCGCGCGGTGAACGCGTAGGCCAGCGCGCCCTGTTCCAGCAGCCGGCTGTCGCCGCGCTGCTCGGCGGTCAGGCCGACCTTCAAGAGGCCCTCGCCGAACCAGGCGAGGTAGAGCAGGTAGGTGCGGCCGTCGTCGAGGATCTGGTCCCGGGCGAGGGCCAGGCCGCGGTCCACGCTCTGGCAGGCCGGGCACTGGGTGGCGCTGCCGCCCGGGTCGACCACCGCGTGGTGCGGGCAGGGCGTGCGCTCCGTCGCCCCGGCCAGCCAGGCGCCCACGCAGCGGCGCGGGCCGCCGAGCAGCCAGCCGACCTCCGTACCGGGCGCCACGGCGCGCTCGTGCACCCGGGCGCCGTGCACGGCGCAGAGCAGGGCCCGGCCGTCGTGCCAGCTCAGGCCGGTGGAGACCCAGCCGGCGGGCCGGTCCGGGTGCTGCGGTGCGGGGACCGTCACGGGCATCCCTCCCTGGAAGCTCTTCGAACCCGGCCAGGCTACCCGGCCCCACCGACAATCCCTCGGGACGAGGGCCCTAGCATCCGTCCATGATCGACTCACCGACCCCGGACGACCTCGCCCTCGCCCTCCGCCTCGCCGTGGACGCCCTCTCCGGCGCCCCGGCGGACGCGGACTGGTCCCGGCCCGCCGGTGGCCTCGACTGGAGCTGCTGGGAGACCGTCGAGCACCTGGCCGACGACCTCCTCGCCTACGCGGCCCAGCTCGGCCCGGCCCGACCGCCCCGCGACCGGTACGTGCCCTTCGTGGCGACCCGCCGCGCCCCGGGCGGCCCGAACAACTTCGTCCGCGCCGACCCGGCCGGCGGCGTCCCGGGGCTGCTCGAAGTCCTCGACTCCAGTGGCGGGTTGATGGTCGCGATCGCCCGGGTCGCCCCGCCGCAGGCCCGCGCGTACCACCCCTGGGGCCTCGCCGACCCGAGCGGCTTCGTCGCCATGAGCCTGGTCGAGACCCTGGTCCACCTGCACGACGCCACCCAGGGCCTCGGCCTCCCCTGGGACCCGCCCGCCGACCTCTGCGCCCGCACCCTGGCGCGCCTGTTCCCCGACGTCCCCCGCACCGCCGCCCCCTGGCCCACCCTCCTGTGGGCCACCGGCCGCGCCACCCTCCCCGACCACCCCCGCCGCACCGACTGGCGCTGGTACGCGGAACCGCGCGGCTGACGGGCCGGCGTACGGGCGCGTCGGTCCGACGGCCTACCGGACGGGCGCGTCGACCTGACCGGAGACCGGGCCCCCGGCCGGCACCACGAAGGCGGGGTAGGTGTTGCCCGTGTCCGGGGCCCCCGTCGCGGCGGCCGGCACCGCACCGGCCGCCAGCACGGCGATCCCGACGACGGCGGCCACCGCGGCGGCCCGGACGGCACTGCTGATGCCCATGAACTCTCCCCCTGGATCGGTCTCCTGACGATGATCCGCCCGGCCGCCCCCGCTGTCCACCTCCACGACGCCCACCCGACGAGGCGCCGGACGCCCCCAACGGCCGGGCCCCGCAGGGCTCGGGCCGGTGTCGCCCGTCGGGGCGGCGCGGGCGGGGCGGGTGGGCGGGAGCCGCGCAGGTCGCGGGGGCTTGGCCGGGCGGGGCGTCCACGTTCTATTCTGGCGGGCGCGGTCGGCGGTGGTGCCCGGAGGTGGCGCGCGGCGGCCGGGTCGGTGTGAGTGCGAAGGGGTGGCTGGTGGCGGGGCGGCGGAACAGCGGGGTGCTGGCGGTCTGGGCGGAGGCGCAGCGGCAGCAACAGCGCCGGGAGGAGGCCCGTTGGCGTGCCGAGGCGGCGGAGTTGCGCCGGCACGAGCGGGCCCAGCGGGAGGCGCAGCGGGCGTCCGCCCGGGACGAGCGGGAGGCGCAGCGCGCGTACCAGCAGTCGCGGGAGGCGGAGGTGGCCCGGCGGACGGCGGAGCTGGACGCCCGGGTGGAGGAGTTGCGCGGGCTGCTGGCGGCCGGCCTGGCCGCGCCGGCGTTCGGGCCGCAGGCCCTGCTGGCGCCGCGCCCGGTGCCGCCGTTCGATCCGGGGCCGCTGGGTGTGCCGGTGCCGATGCCGGACCAGGCGTCCGCCGCCTACCACGTGCCGCCGCCGGACGCGGCGCAGGCCCGCAACGCCGGGGTGCGCCGCCAGTACGAGCAGTACCTGGCGCAGGCCCGGGCCCGGTTCGAGCAGGACTGGTACGCCGCGCAGGCCCGGGAGGCGGACCGGCAGTCCCGGCTGGCCGCGTACCACCAGGAGTACCTGGGGTGGGCGGAGGGCTTCCGTCGGCAGGAGGAGGAGCGCGGCGCCGGGACGGAGGAGTTGCTGCGGCGGCTTCGGGCGGGCGAGCCGGAGGCCGTGCAGGAGTACTTCACGGCGGGGCTGTACGCCTCGGCGGCCTGGCCGGAGGGCTTCCCGCACCGGCTGGTGGCGGCCTGGGAGGTGTCGAGCCGTCAGCTGGTGGTGAACTGGGAGCTGCCCGGTCCGGACGTGGTGCCGGCGGCCGGGCGGGTGCGGTACGTGAAGGCGGACGACCGCGAGGCGGAGGTGGCCCGGCCGGCGACCGAGCGCAAGGCGCTGTACCGGGAGGTGCTGGCGCAGTCGGCGCTGCGGTTGGCGGCCGAGCTGTTCCGGGCGGACCGGGACGGGATGCTGGACTCGGTGGTGGTGAACGGCTTCGTGCTGGGGATCGATCCGGCGACGGGCCGGGAGGCCGAGCGCTTCCTGTCCACGCTGACCGCGACCCGGGCCGAGTTCTCGGGGCTGGCGCTGGACCGGGTGGCCCCGGTGGAGTGCTTCCAGGGGTTGGGCGGCAAGCTGTCGGCGCGGCCGGAGCGGCTGGACGAGGTGAAGCCGGACCGGCTGCCGGAGTCGGTGGGCGGGAGCCTGGCCGGGCACTTCGGCGAGGAGGACCCGGACCTCTTCGAGATGGATCCGCTGGACTTCGAGGACCTGATCGCCGAGTTGTTCCGGCTGCGCGGCTTCCGGGTGATGACGACGGCCCGCAGCGGTGACGTCGGGGTGGACGTGGTCGCCGAGGACCTGGACCCGGTGACCGGCGGCAAGATCGTGATCCAGGCGAAGCGGTACCGGAAGACCGTCCCGCCGACGGCCGTGCGCGACCTGGAGTCCACCGTGCGCCACCACGGCGCGATCAAGGGCATCCTGGTGACCACGGCGGGCTTCGGCAAGGGCTCGTACAGCTACATCGAGGGCAAGCCGCTGACCCTGGTGAGCGGCCCGGAGCTGGTAGAGCTGCTGGCCGACCAGGGCCTGCGCGGCCGGCTCGGCGGCGGCGCGGGGGGCCGTGCCGGAAGCGGTGCCGGGAGCGGTGCGGACGCCGGAGCCGGTACGGGCGGTGCGGGCGGCGGAACCGGTACGGGCGGTACGGGCGCCGCAGGCGGGACGGTCGGCGCGGGCGGTGCGGCGGCGGGGCGGCCGGAGCCGGACGCCCCGCAGAGCAGCCTCACGGTGAGCTGGCAGAGCCGGACGGCCGGCGGGGACCCGGTGGAGCTGGACGTCACGGCGTTCCTGTGCGCCCGCGGCCGGGTGCTGAGCGACGAGCACTTCGTGTTCTTCAACAACCCCCAGGACCCGGACGGCGCCGTCCGGCTGCACCCCACCCACTCGGTGCCGGGCGAGCCGGCCCGGGCGGCCCGGCTGAGCCTGGACCTGCACCGGCTGCCGGCCGCCGTGGACGAGGTGGTGCTGGCGGTGTCCACCGAGGAGGAGGAGCACCCGGCGCTGCCGCTCGGTTACGTGTACGGGCTGGCCGTCGCGGCGGAGTACGGCCCGGGGGCGGGCGGTCCGGCGAAGTGGCCGGGGGCGAACGGCGGCGTGCCGGACTCGGCGATGCTGCTCGGGAGCTTCCGACGGGCGTCCGCGGGCTGGCAGTTCGAGCCCTCGGCGCGGGCGGTGACGAACGGTCTGACGGGGCTGGCGACGGCCTTCGGCGTCGCGGTGGAGTGACGGGCCGGGACTTTGGTCCCGGCCCGACCGGTCGGCGGTTCCCGGGACTTGGGCCCTCAGGGACGCGTCATACCTGAGGAGGAGAACGCCCCCGCCGCACCGCCGGGTCGGCGGGGTCCGACCGTCCGATGGGCATACGAATCGGGCGCGAACCGCTTGGGAGGATGGATCGGTAGGAAAATCCGATTCGTTCCCAGGAGTCCACGTGTCCTTCCCCGCAACCGCCGTCCGTACCGGCCTGGCGGCCGCCCGCGCCACCGGCCTGAACAAGGTCTACGGGGAGGGGGAGACCCGGGTCGTCGCCCTGGACAACGTCAGCGTCACCTTCCCCCAGGGCGAGTACACCGCCATCATGGGCCCCTCCGGCTCCGGCAAGTCCACCCTCATGCACTGCATGGCCGGCCTGGACACCGTCTCCTCCGGCTCCACCACCATCGGCGACACCGAACTCGTCGGCCTCAAGGACA